>JAFQBQ010000100.1 GCA_017416635.1 Alphaproteobacteria bacterium
ATCATTGTCTTTAAAGCCGATTTTTCCTTCGTATTGCAAAAGAGTTTTGAAATTTACTCGCCGAGAAACATCTCCGCCAACTCGATCAGCGAGATTGATTCCTACAAATATCAAGAATATTATGGCACAGCTTATCAATATCATGATTCCATCATATCCAATAAATTCATAAATTCAACGAAAGTCTGAAAAAGCCAACCGTCATGCAAGGAGCGGAGCGACGTAGCAATCCGATTGCATTACAGCGGGATCACGTCGTCACTTCGTTCCTCGGATGACGAGAAAGTTGGTGAGTTCGCTTCAGGATTCATTCTTCACAGTGATGATGAGAAAGTTAGTGAGATTGCTTCAGCATTTCATGCTTCGCAATGACGAGAAGAACAAGACTCACATTAACCGTCATTGCGAGGAGCATAGCGACGCGGCAATCCAAATGCGTTATGGTAAGATCATGTCGTCACTTTGTTCCTCGGGATTTCATTTTGATCTTCTATATAAAACTTTAATAATTTTGATTATGTAAAACAAAATACCAGAATGTCGTAATTTTTAACTTTTGTAAGAAATATTCTAAATTTCCGATTCATCAACATTTATTCTTGATTCAAGTTGCAATTTTTCAAGAATATGCTAGCATAGCGGCGTATTTTTGTGTTTGGTCAGTGTTGGGTGATTTGACTGTCGGTGTCGTCGTGCATACAGGTGCTCAATCAAAGGGGCAAAGGCTCCGAATAGCCCGGGCTTTGCTCGGTATTTCTTTGCAGGATTTGTCTGAAAAGACAGGTTTCGCGGTATCATCCATCGAAGCTTGGGAATCAGGAAAGATTGATTTTTCCGACAAATGTGCTCAAAGGTTTAGTTTTGCTTTTGAACAATTCGGAATGTTCTGTGCTCCCGAGTGGATTCTGACAAGTCAAGGCTTGCCTCCTCATTTGATGAACGAAATTGAAAAAACAATGTTTCTTCATGAGCATGCCGAATTTGAATATCGAAATGACGACGATAATAAAAATACTAAACAAAAAATGCTTCCGATTGAGGATAGTCTGATTTGTAGAGAGCTGAGTTTTTTTATAAATTTGCATAAAAACGCAATGTATTGCATGGTCACAAAATCGATGACCGACTCCCATTATAGTGTTGGTGATTGTGTCGCTGGAATCTCTCGAGAAAGTTCGGAATTAATTGGAAAGATTGTTATTTTGCAGCCGATCGAAGGCGAAGCGTTTTTGTGCAGACTTCTTAAAGTCGAAGATAATATCGCAGAAATTTCCTTTTCTAATGACAACTCAGTCGAGCATGTGCCATTCACGAATGCTGCTCCGATTTTATGGCATCGAACCATCAATTACTAATCAATCGAGTTTATTCACGAAATCTTCGGGCTGATTCTATCAGCTAAATCTTGGAAAACCGTCGCGATTACTTCTCTTGATGACATCGCTTTTATTTCGTCTATAGTGCGCAACGTATTGAAACTGCCGATCGCGGCTGCAATGAATTTTGTTTTATAAATGTTCGCTGCTGCTGTTTTTTCTAATTGCTCCGATACATTCGGATTTAATTCCATCGCTTCGCTGTGATGATTGTATGTTAATTTGATATCTCGTCCGTACTTTATTCCGAATACTGCACAGGACTTATTTATAAATTCAGCTACGTCAGTCTTGTCTTTCGGAAGTACCGTCAACACTTCTGCACTATTTGAGTTTTTTGCAGCCATCGCTATCGCCTTAACAAACAAAGGAAATACATTTTCCTGCAAATACAAATTATTTAACTCACTTTCATATGAATCTATCTCGATTTTTCCGAAAGAGTAAACAAAGGATTCTATTTCGCCCATCAAGCCAAATTTATCTTCCACGCTTTCAGGAATGCGAATGACTCGAAATTTCGAGAACAACTTGCTGTGTTGAAAATCAGCATATTGAAAAAGTAATTCGCCAAGTCGCGCCGTCGCTCCAATCCAATTATTTGCATTCATCGCGGAATTATTGGAGACAACAAAAGTCATAGGAATTTTTGCTTCCTGAATTAGCTTTATTTTTTGATTGGAGTAAATTACATTTTGAATAAATGATTCTTTCAAATGATCTTCACTGACTTTTCGAGATTTCATCGGTAAATTATAAAGCAAAATATCTGGAGCAGATTCTAATGTCAGCAGCAGCTCAAGATTAACCACTTTAACTCTGTAATTGGAGTT
Organism: Alphaproteobacteria bacterium; assembly: GCA_017416635.1. Taxonomy (GTDB): domain Bacteria; phylum Pseudomonadota; class Alphaproteobacteria; order UBA3830; family UBA3830; genus UBA3830. The sequence goes on from JAFQBQ010000100.1 coordinate 2,210, forward strand.
GCTTGTTCTAGCTGCTAAAATAATGTCAATTTCTGCCGCCAACTGTTCGTTATCGCAAAGAATAGTTAAATTCGACATTGCAATATTCGTCAAGGTTACAATCAAATTTTCGATAACTTTTTTCCCATCGAAACATATCCAAACATTTTTATTTTTAAAAA
>JAFQBQ010000101.1 GCA_017416635.1 Alphaproteobacteria bacterium
ATAAAAAATGTACATCTTCCTCCTAATCCTTCGACCGAATCTTTCCACGTTCTAGTTATCTCTCTCCGATATCCTTCACCAATCCCTCCGTTTCTCAAATCAGCCATCAAAATTTCATCGTCAGCCAAACAACGATTTAACGATTCTGTAGGTAAACGAAAACTTCTAATTGCGAAAAATTCTTCTTCCCACTCACTGATCGCTCTGATTGCTGACGGATCGCCATTCAATGCATTGAAATAACCGCGAGATGCCAATTCCATTGTCCTTTCATTAAATTCATTCATTAAAAAGGGAGAAAAACAATGAAGTAAACTTCCTCTACCGTTTCTATAATCATTGTAAAGAGCATACCAATGCTGCAACTCTTCATTTCCCCTCAGTTCTCCTCTATCATAAGCGGTTCGGAAACAATCTATTAGAAGATTTCTAAGTCCATCCCTACCTAAAAAATCGTCCAATCTGTCCAAAACTCTTAGGTAATTAGATAACTGTTCCTGGAGCTCTCGCACTCTTGGAAACAACAACTTTACCCACCAACTCATAGAATCTTTACGAGTCTGCAAGGCATTACGTAAATCTCCAAAAAATTCAGAGACTGTTTCTACTAAGTGATAAGATTTTTGTGCCGCTAATCTACGAACCTCACTATCTCTATCCTCTGAATAATTAGCGATCTCTCCATCACAAACTGCAAGCAACTCTCTCCCTATGCTGATCATTCTTTCTCTAAGTGAACGAAATCTATCTTGTCCTTCTAATCGCGAAAATCCAATTTGTCTTTCTATTCCTATTTGCAAATTATTATATTCGTAAAAAAAGTCAGAGCCATCCATCCTCATTCCACCCGACGCTCTGTCGGTAAGAAGACTTCTATCCATACCTTCTACTAAGCCAATAACTAGAGCTCCCATAACTAAAAGACATTTTTTCAACATAAAAAACCTTCATACTTTTCAAAAATCCCTTAACTTCTCCTTTTACTCATTACCTTTATTTCTCAACTGCTCATTTGCCCCTCCTTCGAAAACTACTCACTTTTTTATGCGCCATATCTTTCAATCCTAATGGACTGATTCGGCCAAAAGCCCTTTATAAGTGACCTAATTACCTCTAATTAAATTTCTTTTTTCAGTAAACTTAGTCCAAAACCTCAACTTCTTATCTCCACTAAGTTCAAATATCCTTATCTTCATTTTTTGAACTCGCATAAACTTGCCATTTTATTCTTAACTCTCACCCAGCTGCGTCCAACTTCTAATTAATTACAAACTTAACTCGGACGACTTTTACAACTTCAGGTTGTTCCTAAAAAACAATAAATACAACCCGTTATATTAAAAAGGTTCTCTTTGGAATTGAAAGCGCCAATTTTAGAAAGACTGACATATTGAATTTGTCACGGACGAGTAGTTGATTCTTTATCTTAATTTAAGGTTTTCGCATAATTCCCTGTCACAAGTTACTATGCAGATAAAAAGCACGGACTAGCGTGCCTTACAAATTCGTTGCTTTCCAAAAACTTAAAATATCTTCATTTTCAATGCATTGGCTTTTTGTATAGTGCCATCCACATTTTTAAAAGTAGTTTTAATTTTCGTTAATTCATTAATTCTGCAGCCAAATTTTTCAAAATCAGCAAGGCAATCGATCAAACAACTCGAGGTATGCGAAATTGTAAACTCTTGTACATCATTTTTCTTTAAAGTTGTTACAATCTCCGCGACATCGTCCGGTCAAATTAAGTCAGAGAAATCAATAAGATCATGGCCAATTTCTTTGCTTTTTTGATACGCGGAATAAATCGTGTAATTAGCGCAATTTTCTCTCGTTTGTTCATCCAAACCTTTAATATACATCTTTGTCTCCATGTCTAACTTGTTGTGTAATATAGCGCTATTTTCTTAGTTATCAAGTTATTTATTTGTTTTTATTGCGTTTTGTGAGAAAAGACAGTTCTCAAAGCATAAAGAAAAAGTAATTTATATTTCCAAAACTCATGCAAAAAACCGTTGTATAAACACAAAAAGTCGTGCGTAAGATTGTATGAACGAGGTACATTTCAGAAGCGTTTTCAGTAAAGTTTGCAACCTTATTTCAGAAACTCTGTGTTTTTACACTGGATATATAAGAGAGATACAACGTTAAAAATCCAAACTTTTCGTGTTCAGCAGAAAATCTTTCAGACCAATAATGCTAATACCATTCTCATCATGTTTCGGAGCGATATTTCTCTCAACGATTATAATTTTCTTAAATGAATCGCCTATGCTAAGTAGAGATTTTGCTTCTTGCTCTCGTTTTTCTCGAGTCGGCATTTCCTGAGCTGATTGAATATAATACCGTTTACTTCCTTGATTCGCGACAAAATCCACTTCGAGCTGTTTGCGAACATACTGTTCGGATTCTCTTTCCCTTACTCTGATATTGCCAACGTCCACCTGATATCCACGCATAATCAATTCATTATAGATGACGTTTTCCATAATATGGTTAACTTCTGTTTGCCGGAAGTTCAGACGCGCGTTTCGAAGTCCAGAATCAACAAAGTAATATTTGCATGGACTATTCAAATATTTTTTCCCTTTAATGTCGTACCGTTGTACTTTATTTATGAGAAAAGCTTCTGAAAGATATTCCAAATACTGATTCAACGTTGGCTCGGAAATCGAATTTTTCGCGACACTCTGGAATGAATTAGCCAATTTTTTTACGCTGGTTAGACTGCCAATGTTTGATGCTACAACGTTTACCAATTGCTCGAACTCTGTTCTATTTCTTATATTGTTGCGTTCAACCACATCTTTTATGTAAGTTTCCTTGAACAAATTTTGCAGGTAATTAGCCTTGTCGCTGTCAGTGTTAAACTTAAAAATCGCAGGCATTCCGCCATAGAGACAGTATTCATCCCAAGCTCTGTCCCAATCACCGCCTGCGACTGAATAATATTCAGAAAAATTCAGCGGATACATGCGAATTTCATCACCTCGTCCTCTGAATTCAGTAACTATATCAGATGATAAAAATTTTGAATTACTGCCGGTAACATAAACATCCAAGTTTTTTATATGCAAAAAGCCATTAAGAACGCTTTCAAAATCCTTCATCATTTGGACTTCATCCAGCAAAAGGTAGTACATATCGCTATCTTGAATCTGAGATTCTACATAGTTGTAACAAGCGTCAGGATTTTGATATTTCAAATATTTTCTATCATCAAGCTGTATTGTAATAATATGAGACTCAGGAACAGATTGCTCTTTCAGTAAGTGATTTTTGAACAGTTCAAATAGTAAATACGATTTTCCGCAACGCCTTATTCCACTGATTATTTTTATAAAACCGTTGTGTTTGTGGCGAATCAATTTATTCAAATAAGAATCTCGATTTATGTTCATAGATGCTCCTATTTTATTTTTGTGGCTAAATGACCACTTTCGTAAAGTAGAGTACATAACAAAAGCAACAATTACAACTTCTATTTTACGTTTGTGGCTAAATGACCAGTTTTGTAAAATAAATCAGTGCATGTATGCTGAAATTATGTTCAAGTATGCCTGGCTTCATCAATTTCGGAGCGTTCGTATCCATTTAATAACAGAACTTTGATGACAGATGCATGCAGTACACATAAACGCCCTTGAATAACTTTTATCACAGATAAAACGCCTCAAAGTCGTTTTTTGTATTAAATTGATTGAATTTTGTTTTTGTTCAAGATAGTATGAATGCAAAACTTAGTTCTGAACTTTAACTTCTTTGTATTTTGCGTCAACTTACTGATTTCTGGTAGTAGATTGTTTGAAAAACGTTATCATATACCACGGCAGATATGTAATTCTCTCTTTTTGAGTTATGTTATCTTTACAGAACACGACTGCCTGATTCAAATTCCAATCAGATACGTTGAGCGTGTTATCCAATGCAGAATGGCTCGCGTAGTCTTTTCCCGATTTTATTTCTACAGGAATAACATGACTCCCCTGCTGAATTACGAAATCGACTTCACCGGTCTTGTCTTTGTTGAGATATCGCAACGCGAACCCGTTAGCCTTTAGTTGCGTTGCAAAAACGTTTTCCAAAATGCTTCCCATGTTAATCGACATATTTCCCTGCAGAATTTCAAATTGAATGTTTTCTAAACTCATAGCAGCTAATAATCCGCTGTCATTCAAAAACAATTTGAACAATCGACTTTGCTCATTGATTTTTAATGGAGCAACAGGAGCATTTAAATTGTAACAAGGTAGTGCAACTCCAGCGTCTTGCAACCAAACAAAAGCATCGTCATATGCTCTCAAACGTGCGCGTTTATCAATTGAAGCCAACTTAAAACGCCGATTTTTCTCATCCAATTGGGACGGAATTTGGTCGAAGATATGAGTTATTTTGGTCTGCTGAGTACCCGAGGCATATTGGCTAATATCCTGTCGATATTGCGAAATTATATCCTTCTGTAAAGCAATTACCTGCCCGATATCGTGTGTATCTATAAATGATTGCACTACGGCAGGCATTCCCCCGACTATCACGTAATGTTTAAATAAATTCAACAGAGTGTTATGAACAGATGCCGAAACTACTTTTTTCTCTAGGTAACAATCTTGTAAATATTCCAAAACCTCATTTTGAAGACCATTAGCAATACAAAATTCTTCAAAATCCATAGGATACATTTGGAAGATATCTTCATAACCGACGGGATAAGATGGAACAGATTTGTAGTTAACGCCTAAAAGTGAGCCGGATTCAATATAATCAAAACGATTATCGTCAACTAAAAATTTAATTGCGGTTCGAGCATTAGGACATTCCTGTATTTCGTCCAAAAATATTAGAGTCTTCCCCTTCTCCAATGGCACACCAAGAAAAGCAGTCAAATTCATTATAAGAGTATCTGCATTCAAATCTCCTGAAAAAATCTCGGCAGCAGATGGTGTTGTAATGAAATTTATCTCGGCAAAATGTTTGTAATTAGCTTTACCAAATTCTCTTATAATGTAGGTCTTTCCGATTTGCCGTGCTCCGGTAACCAACAAAGCTTTTTTCTTTATATTTTCTTTCCAATTTTTGAGGATTCGTTCCGCTTTTCTATACATAGATTTTCCCATCTTTCACGTTTTGTGCATTTAATATACACCATAAAATCACGTTTTAGCAAATGAATATAGCTATAAAAATCACATTTTCCCAAAAAAACTATAGAAGACTCGGAATTCCCAATTATTACAAAATCTCCATTTTTAAAGCCGTAATTTTCTGTCTGCGTCCGTTTAGATCTGTCCATGAAGTTAGAAGTTCTGTCGTACCTTTTATCTTGCAACCAAGCTTTTCAAAAGCTGCAAGACGGTCAATTAAGTCGCAAAATTTGCAGGAAATCGTAAACTCCTTAATGTTAATGCCATTTTCCTTCAAAGTTGTGATAATCTCTTCGACGTCCTCGGTCCATATCACGTCGTCGAAATCAATCAGCTCTCTCTCGCTTGCTTTGTTCTTGTAGTACGCCAAATACACTGTGCAATTAAAGCTTGCCTCTTCTATCTTTTTTTCATCATCAATAGCATTCTCAAATTTTGCAATATAAAACGATGATTTCTGATGATCTTTCAAGCTCTCAATATGCATTGTTATCTCCATCTCTACCTTGTCTTGTAATATAGTGCTGTTTCCTTGTTTATCAAGTTAATTGTTTGTTTTTATTGATTTTTTATTGATAACATTCCTTGTGCATAATAGAAAAATTGATTTACGTCTACAAAAATTCGCGCGAAAAAACGTCATTTAAACACAAAAAGTCGTG
>JAFQBQ010000102.1 GCA_017416635.1 Alphaproteobacteria bacterium
AAAATATAGCAGAAATAAGAAAAAATAATCAAAGTGTCAGCAGAACTCAAAATAATAATTTTACGATAAATATCCAAGGTAATAAAAACGACAATGCAGAGTTATTAGCGCAAAAAGTAATGAATAAAATTTCATCCTTCGACAAAACATTTTTATATGATCCAGTACCGGAGGTTTTGTAATGATATTAGGTGATTTTCAGTTTAGTTTAAAAAGTTTGAGTCCAAACACGCTTAGTCGAACAACTGAATTTAACTGGTCAGACGCAGAACGAATCGGAGATTTACCAAACTTACAGAATCTCGGAATTTCAAAAGATCAAATTGAAATTGAGGGGGTGTTTTATCCGAAATTTACAAAGGAAAATTCAATAAACAACGGTAACAGCATAACTTCAAGAGTAATGAACTTTTTGAACCTTTCTGAGGATTCCGGATACGACAGCATCGAAGCAATTCGCACATCCAACTTATGCAAAATCGCCAGCAATTTAATCAGTGATGACGGCGAGATTTTAGGGAAATTTGTGATTACTTCAATCAAGGAAACCCAAAGCTATTTCGATGCTAACGGAAAGCCGCAAAAAATCGAATTCACTCTGACTTTGAAAAAATCACCAAGCACAACAAATAGCTCAGTAGTTCTGAACAACGATTCTTCCGCATCTTTTGTCGATACTCTGACGAATTTAGCGAGGAGTTATTTGCGATGGTAACTTACATAACAAAGGAAGGCGATGTTTTAGATTGGATTGTATGGCGTCATTACGGAACGATTTCGGTTTTAGAAAAAGTTATGGAGGCAAATCCGAAAATCACCGATGAGAGGTTAGCTGCAGGAATCGAAATCAAACTTCCGTACATTGAAATCATTCTGAAAAACGGTTCGGAGGTGCGTCTATGGAATTAACTCCTGACTTTTCTATTTCGATAAATGGCAGCTCAACTTTTCCGAAAGAACGGGTGCTATCTATCAGAACAACGGATCAAGCAGGCATTGTATCGGATTCCTGTGAATTTGAGCTGGATGATTTTGATGGAGCTTTGCAGTTCCCAAACACGGAAGCAAAAGTCGTTGTTTCGCTTGGTTACAAAGAGACTGGCTTAACAAAAATCGGAACTTATTTTGTTCGAGAAATCTCCGTTGATGGAGCAAGGCACGTCGTTCGGATTCAATGCAATGCAGCATCAAAAGCTATGCGCTCGCAAAAGACAAAAACGAATGAAGGAACAATCGAAGACAAAATCCAAGAAATGGGAACAGAGTTCGGTCTTGAGCCTGAGATTTCTGATGATTTAGAGGATGTAACTTTGAGTGACACCCTTCAATTTGCCGAAAGCGATATGAATTATATGACTCGAATGTCTCAAAAAATCGGAGCGGTCGCAAAACCTGTCGATGGGCATTTAATCATTGCAAATGAAGGTTCGGGGAAATCCGTCAGCGGACAATCATTGCCGATAAAATATTTAGATGCCTCCGAAGTCGCAACCTATTCATGTAATTTTAAAGAAACCGAATCAGGTGGATTTGCTGGAACTGTTTTCGCGAATTGGTATGA
>JAFQBQ010000103.1 GCA_017416635.1 Alphaproteobacteria bacterium
AGAAAAAAGTCCCGAACTACTTCCGCCCGATCTTCCGAAAAAACCGTGTTTAACATTTTTGAGTTTTGCAGACTGAATCGAATCAATGCTCATCTGAGGATTCACCCGGAATCATTCCCAAAGCCAACATGTACGTATCGAGCAGCATGTCTTCATTTTCTCTGTCTTCAGTACGCATTTTTTTCAATTTAATGACTTTCTTCATTGTTTTTACATCAAATCCGTCAGACTTTGCTTGCTTAAAAACATCGGAAATATTTTCACGAATTTCAACGGCCTCGGCCTCAAGATTCTCAATCTTCGCAATATATTGCTTTAACTTACTGGCATCGCTGGACAGCATACACTTCTCCATTTCTCAACAGAGGAGGGGAATATATGAAACAAACAACTGAAAGGATAAAAAAAGCATCCCCACCTCTCGCGGATTATATCTCGAAAGATTGATAAAAATCAATTCGCGATGTACCATCACGCAACGAAATATAATTACGGTTTTTAGTATGCTATATCAAAAAACTTTAGGAAGCGCGTTTTCGATTGAAGGCATAGGCGTGCACAGCGGGAAAATTTGTTCAGTAAAAGTGTCTCCCGCGGAAGAAAATACGGGAATAATGTTCCAAAATTCCCACGAACTTTTTCCTGCGATATACAACAATGTAATCAGCACAAGTTTATGCACGCAAATATCTCTCGGAAATACTGCGTCGGTAAATACTATAGAGCATTTGATGGCCGCACTGTACGGAATGCAAATTTCTAATGCAATTATCGAGCCGGAAGGAACAGAAATTCCGATTCTTGACGGAAGCTCTCTTCGATTTGTGGAATTAATCAATCAAGCAGGAATCGTTCAGCAAAAATCCGCAAGAAAAACCATCAAGATTTTAAAAAAATTAAAAATTACGGACGGCGATAAATTCGAAGAGGTGATTCCAGACGAATCTTTTTCAATTTCCTGCTCCTGTGATTTTCAAAAAAAAGGATTAGTCACCTCGCCCGTCCATTTCGATCTTAATAAAAATAATTTTGAAAAAGAAATCGCGCCAGCTCGCACTTTTGGATTTTTCAGCGAGGTTGAATTCATTCGCAAAAATAATTTGGCGATGGGCGCATCCATGGATAACACCGTTGTTTACGATGATAAAGGTCAACCGATGAATCCGGAAGGTCTCCGAATGGAAAATGAATCCGCAAAACATAAGGTTTTGGATTTAATCGGCGATTTATCTCTTTCAGGATGTTGGATTCAAGGAAAATTAAATTGTTTTTGTCCGAGCCACAAATTAAATAATCTGATAGTTAGGATGATTTTCAACAGTTCTGAAAATTATCAAATAATTCAGTAGAGAATTGCGATGAAAATATTGGGCATCGAATCAAGCTGCGATGAAACTGCTGCGGCGGTAGTTACCGATGAGCGCGAAGTCCTTTCAAATGTAATTTATTCACAAATCGCCGAACACAAAAAATTCGGTGGAGTCGTTCCTGAAATCGCTGCTCGCGCGCATTTAGAAAAAATAGATGTGGTAGTGAAAAAAGCTTTATCGGATGCAGATATATCTTTAAACGAAGTCGATGCCATAGCAGGCACTTGCGGTCCAGGGCTCATTGGTGGAGTTATCGTCGGAGCTACTTTCGCAAAAACTTTGGCGTTCGCCGCAAATAAACCTTTTCTCGCGATTAATCATATCGAAGCGCATGCGTTATCCGTTCGCATTACTGAAAATGTCGATTTCCCATATCTTTTGATATTGGCGTCTGGCGGACACTGCCAAATTTGCGTGGTTCACGATTGGAATAAATTTCAAATTTTGGGAACGACAAAAGATGATTCCATCGGAGAATCGTTTGATAAAGTTTCGAAGCTGTTAGGATTCGGTTACCCCGGCGGTCCTATCATTGAAAAAATATATCACGAAAGCGATTCCGAAAAATTTTCGCTTCCGCATCCTTTGTGTGTACAAGGAAATTGCGATTTCTCGTTTGCTGGATTGAAAACGGCAGTTTTAAATGCATCGAAAACTTGCGAATCCGAGCAAGATAAAAAAGATTTAGCTGCTTCATTTCAAAAAACCGCTGCAGAAGTTTTGGCATTTAAAATGAAAGAAGCTTTGAAGGTTTGCGCTCAGCAAAAAATTGAAATTCGTTCGGCTGTGATTGCTGGCGGCGTCGCAGCCAACATGATAATAAGAAAATATCTTACGGAAGTTTGCAAAAAATTTTCTGTAGAATTTTTGGCTCCGCCGATTAAATTTTGCACAGACAACGGCGCGATGATTGCTTGGGCAGGAATCGAAAAATTTTCTCACGGAGAAATTTCACCTTTGGATTTTTTCCCGACTCCGCGATGGCCTCTAGGAGGAATCCCTATTTCCAAAAAATGATTACCAACTTTCATCTATGTTGATAGACTTTTTCGTTCCGTTAGTTTCAATGTTAATGGAAGTTTCAAAAATATCGGTAATGCGAGAGTCTCCTATTGAATCATTTTTGCCGAAAGCCTCTCCATTTATATAAGCAATTTTATTGTGAACGATTCCGTTTAATTTATAACGTTTCTTGTTTTTATGAAATAATTGCTCATATCGCCTGCTCGGAATTTCTTTTACTTGTACAGAATCTTTCAAACCAATCGAAGGATAAAAAATCCGAAATTTACAATCAGCAAATAAACCTTCTTTGTGCGAATCTGTGATTTCTAATTTTTCGATTTCAATTATTCCTGCCAACTCAGATCGAATTGCATCAATCGTGGAATAAATTTGTGTTTCGTCGAACGTAGTAAATTTTATTTCAAAACGAGCCTCATCGAAAATTTTGAATTTCACATCATTTACCGAATGCTTTTTTAATATGTTTTTTATCTCCGATGTAAGATCCGAATTTTGCTCAAAAATTTTTGAATGAATTTTTGAAAATTTTTTTCGATTTATTTCATTTTTCATCGACTCTATTTTTGATTTTTGCTGTTGATGAATTTGTGACACCTCACGCTGATTTTGTATTTTATAATTCAGAAAAAAGGCACAAAAGGATAAAAACAAGATGCAAACGATCAAATTTATTGATTTAATTTTATCCATAATTTGACCTTAACATGCTTGTCTTCATCTAATTCCTCGTAATCGGATCTGGAAATGTAATCTACTTTTGCATCTTTGATATTTTTTAATTTATTTGCAGTTATCTCAGTAACAATCGTCGCATAATCTTTATTTATTTCTAACTGAGTTATTTTTAATTGATTTTCCGTGCAGAATTTTTTTATTTGTTTCCAATTCAGGTTATCATCGAGCTTTTCCAAAAGTTCTTGTATTTGCTGATAGTTATCCGAAGATATCGATATAGTCAGACTTTCATTACTTATGACTTTTTTCGCCACATTCGGCTCATCTTGTAAAGTTAAAAATTCATATCCAAGATATGCGCACAAAAAAAATAAAATCCCGACAATTCCATATAAAAACTGATTAATGTGGAAGGAATTTTTCATAAAAATCGGAACAATCGAACAATCGTTATCGACGAAAGAAAGAACATCATCTAAACGCACCATCGACGAATCTGCTAAATCATCAAAAGTCGAAAATATTTTCAAATCAGAAATGCCTAGACGTTTAACGTACAATTTTGTCGCCTCTACTTCATTAAAAATATCATCTGGAATAAACCTACCTAGAATAATTCCATGACCGTGTCCAACGATAATGCGATTTCCCGAAAATTCATGATAACCGACGTACATCCAATCATCAGAAAATTTCACTTGATGATTTTTTATAAGATACTCGGCGATGACGTTCTCCATCAAAATGCAATTTTTCCATTTATCATTTATCGCGATCTCCTGAATATATTTATCCGACGACGGAAATGGATTCTTCCAATACAAATATGAAAAATTGCTTCCATATTTTTGTCGATAGAAAAGAATTTTGTATGCTTCTGCGATCGAACAATTTTTAATTTTCTCCAAAAAAAATTGCGCTTCGTTATTATCAAGCAATGAAATATCGCGGTGGAGTATTTGCAGTTCGTGGTCGATGCCAATAATTTTCATTTACTGACCACCTCCATGTAATCGTAAAGAGGGAAGAACAAACTGTACAAAATAAATACGAAGATGCCGCCGGTCATTAACGTCAAGCCAACGCTTAAACTTCGTCCGAACGATTTTAATTTAAATAAAATGTCTTTGTATAATTCATCGGAAACATGCTCTAAACTTTTTTCCAAATTATTTCCTTCTTCTCCGATATAAATCGCGATCAAAACAGATTTATCAAAAAATTTCGATAGCGACATCGCTTGAAAAATTTTGTATCCGCATAAAGTTCGCATCCGAACTTGCTCCAAATCTTTTTTGATACAATCAAATTCAACAGAATCTATTCCCAGATCCAATGCCTTTATAAATTCGAGTTTTGAACTCAACGCAATTTGCAAAATTTTACAAAACTGCCATATCGAAACTTGCTGAATAATCCGGCCTAATTTCGGGAAAAATAATATTGCATTTTTTACTCGCGAATTTGTTTTGTACAAACTCAAAAATATAAAAATTCCGATAACAGCAAACGATAAAATAATCCCGCTTATTTGAGGCAAATAATTTATCGCAAAATCTGTTAAAAATGGAATTTGATGATTGTACTGACTGTTCAATAATGCCAAAACTTGCGGACCGAGAAAACAAATACAAAAACTCATAACTGCAATCGCGACACCGGTTAAAAAAAGCGGATAAGCTAGCACAGATTTTACTTTTGTTCGCCATTGCTCCTTTAATTTTAAAAATTCCAAAATATTCGAGATGACTTCAGATAAATTTCCTGTCTTTTCTGCCGCTGAAAGTAACCCGATTATAATTTTATCAAATGAAGAATGATTAAACGCCGTGCTAATCGAATGTCCCTCCTGCAATAATTGAGAAACTTGCAATAATTTAACATTCAAAACTTGATTGCCATGCGATTCTATAAAATTTTTTATCGCTTTATCGATAGTCATTCCACATTTAAGCTGAAAATCCAAATGAAGAAAAAACATCAACATATCTTTTAAAGGTATCTTTGAATTTGCGCTTCGAACTTTAGATATTTTTATAGGAATTAAATTTTTTGCTTGGATATCTTCGAATGCTTTTTCGCAATTTTCCGCCAATACAATTCCTGTTTTTTTATCGCCAGATTTATTAACTGCTTTGTAACTAAATACATTCATGACCGAATACCCGTTTTATTTCTTCTCGATCGGTAAGTGCATTTTGCAAAGCGTATTCCGCTGATTCTTGAAAAGTGCGATCTAATTTGAAATCGATAATATGGCCTTCTTTCAAAATGCGATTTTTTAAATCGTCTCCGAAAAACACATATTCCGACAACGGAAATCTTCCGCTGTAAACATCGCCTTTTTTATATCGGACCAATCGTTGCGAAAAAATTCCGAGCAATGGCGGAATAAAATCTGACAATTTTAATTTTAAATCCATCAGTCTAAACAAACATTCCTTTGGCGAAGATGCGTGCAGAGTTGCGATAACTAATCGCCCCGTCAAAGATGCGCGCACTGCCATCGCAGCTGTATCTTCATCTCGAATTTCACCAATCAAAATAATGTCAGGATCTTGCCGCAAAATTGATTTGATACCTTCAGCGAAAGATAAAATTCCTTCCTCTTGCAAGTCGAGTTGACGGATTCCTTCAATTTGATATTCAACGGGATCTTCCAAAGTCATAATATTCAGCTTGGAAGAATCCATTGCTTTCAGCATGGAATATAAGGTCGTAGTTTTGCCTGCGCCGGTAGGTCCAACCAGCAAAAATATTCCATGAGGAGCCGCAAGAATTTGGTTAAGCCAACAAAAATCGTCGTAATTAAAATTCAATTCGGATAGAGATTTTATACCTTCGGATAAATCGAAAATTCTTATTACAAAATTTTCTCCGAAAATTCCCGGATGAGTGGAAATTCGCAAATCGATCGCGCGCCCTCCTAATTTTATGCGAGTGTGTCCACTTTGCGGGCGCCGATTTTCAGTAATGTTCAGACTGGAAATCAATTTCAGTCGAGATTGAATTCTTCCCCAAATATCTTTTTCAATCATTTGGAAAGGATGCAAAACTCCGTCTATGCGCAAACGAACGCGAACCAAATTTTCGAGAGTTTCAAAATGGATATCGCTGGCTCGTTTTTCGAGTGCGATAAAAATAATTTTATTGAGCAACATCAACGGATTTTTTTCTACTTCCGCTGCGCTGCTTTTCATGATTTCGATGAAGTGCAAAATTTCACATTCTTTAGCCAGATAAAATTCGACTTTTTTATTTTTTAATTCTCTTCGGATTTTATCCAGATGAAGAATATTTCCAGGATCGGCGATCGCAACTTTGGTAAAATATTCGGAATCGAAAAATACAATCGCACAGCATTCTGTTGCAGTTTTTAGCGATAAAATATTCAGCGTACTCTGATCTACATACATGAATTCCAAATTTACACTTTCGCGTTTGTAAATTTCTGATAGAACAATTTGCACATCATCGTAAGACAGAAAACCGAGGTCGATCGCCTTCTGACAGAACAATTTATCGGATTCATGATTGCATATCACAAATACTTGCTCATCTGTCAGCTGCCCCCGTTCCCGCAACAGCTCTCCCACACGTTTCACCACTTAAATCCTACATCGCACATAAGAACTGTATCAAAAATTGGTAATCAAAGATTTAATTTTCGATAATATGTTTATACGAAGTTAGAAAATTGTCACTTCGAAAGAAAAATTAAGCTGTTATGCGTGAAAATGCGAGAGTTCCACATCGTGCAGCTTCTCGCAATGAGGCATCCTACAAAAATAAATCTATTGTGGAGGCTCGTCTGTAAAAAGATTCGGATTCGGTGAAAAAACTACACAAGAATTGAACATGCTATTTGAAGTTTCGCCGGCAGATTTTATTTTTGGAGTCAAAAGATAAAGCCCAAGTGATTCTCTCAATGGTATTATTTTCCCCGATGGATCTTTACCCTCTCTACGAGTTATTGCAACTTCAACTATAATTCTCGTTTCTCCTTGTGGTATCATAGGTAGTTTGGGATTTATTTGAGATGGAACAACGTTCGTTTTGTATTGAGTTATCCATGCCGTTGGGTCATTTTGATCTTTTGCTGTGCCATAGCCAACAGAGTTAGGAGTATCTCCAGTAGAACTTGTCATGATGATAAATGCACGCCACAAACAAGAGACTTTACCATTACCAACGCCTTTGACGCAGAAAATTACCGTTCGCGGCATATGGGCAAACTCATAACCCTTGTTATTTTTTAAATACATAGTTGTGCTCGGATATACCGAGAGCCAAGCCGCACAGTGAATATATTTCAGGTCATTTGGAGTTATAGCTTTGCTAGCCCTATTCTGTGAAATTGCCTGAATCATCTGCACCATCTGTGTCGCTACAAATTCCGTTTGAGAATAATACCGCTGCAACTTGAATAAATCATGCATATAATAAATAAGTAAAATCAAAACTGGCGTGCAAAACGCGAATTCGATAAGAACTGCTCCTTTAGATTGATGTTTGAAATCGATTCTTGAAAATAAGTTTTTAAAGAAAAGTTTTGACGTTTTTGGTTGATAACTATTTGATTTTAAAGAGCTTCTACCCCCCCCCCCATATGGCAAAATATTTTTCAAAACTTCAAAAATCTGTGTGATTTTCATTTAATCTTTCTCCTATTTCGATGGAGAGCATTATATCTGAGGATTTTTAAATACGCCAGAGTGACTAGTCATTGCGAGGCAAGAAATGCCGCATCTCATAAAGTTTCTTTACCGATTATTAACTAATATCGATCAAAATGATCCTACGTAAATTTTTGTAGTACGGAGAAAGCCTTATGAAATGGTTTGTTGAAATGGTATTCGAGAATCAGAGATCTAACGCTTTAAAAATATTCAGTTTTACAAAAAATACAATATATTTTTAAACAATTAAACGCTGCAATTTCCCAGATTTATAAATGGGTTGGTTTTTGATAATAAAGAACGTATGATGAAAAAAAACGAAAAAAATTGTCTATTTTACACCGCTATATTATCAGTTGTTTTTGCTATTGATTCATATATAACTTATTGCAATCATAAAGAAATTGTAGAAAACATAAATCTTCTTATAAGATTTTCAAAGCATCAAAAATCAATATTTGAATCTGTTGCTTTTCAACAATCTCAATCTCTCGTTAGTAAGATGATTACTGAGCATGTAAAGCCCAAATTCAAACAATTACGTAAAAATCTTGATAAAAATTCGAGGGAAGTGATTGATTATGTAGAAAAATCCGTTGTTGATTATCCAGTTAAACGAATTTGTACATTCGAACATCTGGACCTCCAATTTCCGGAATATCATAAGCAACACAAAAATAATTGGGAAAAAGAGATCTACAAAAAAGTAAGTCAGAAATACAATCTGGACGGAGATGGAATAGCTTCAGAGGTATTTTACTTCCATCATGGATTGAGGTTCGCAAGCAAAAAAATCAAGGATTATATAAAAAATAAAGACATTTTAGATTGCGGAGCTTATATCGGCGACTCTGTGTTAATTTTTAAAGATTATACGAATAAGACTATTTTCTGTTATGAATTTTATAAACCATGTATAGATAAATTTCATAAGATCATGGAACTAAATAACGTGACTTCTGGATATAAACTAATTCCGATGGCTTTGGGAGAAACCGTGAAGATTGCGAGTGCAGACACGGAGCAGCTTGTTGTTTCTTCTCCTGAAAATAAACCTAAAAATTCAATAGATGAGGACATTAATATTACGACAATAGATAAAGAAGCTCAAAAACACAATTTTAAAGTCGGATTCATAAAAGTAGATGTAGAAGGGTACGGGCTGAAAGTTATCAAGGGGGCGATCAATACAATAAAAAAGCAACGACCGGTATTATCTCTGGCGGTATATCACAATGGGGAGGAATTATTCGAGACGAAGCCATTTCTTGAGAAACATTTAGAAAATTATGTATTTGAATTTCATTTGCAACGATTCGATGAATACGACATGAATGAGCTGATATTATTTTGCTACCCAAAAGAGTTGATTGAATAAAACGGATCTCTTGCGAAAATCATAAAACGCGAATCATGGATTGTACAAAGAATGATCATCTGTTCAATTGGATTGCCGCGTCGCTTCGCTCCTCGCAATGACGGTATTGTCTCTTCTAACGTCATTGCGAGAAATGAAATTTCGAAGCAATCCCACCACTTTTCGTCATCACGAGGAACGAAGTGACGTAGTGATCCCTCCGCTGTTTAATTGGATTGCCGCGTCGCTGTGCTCTCAACAAAGGCAACTCTTTTATTTTTTAAGCGTCCAAAAAGCTCTTTAATTTCCTTGAGCGACTTGGATGCTTCAATTTGCGTAAAGCTTTAGCTTCGATTTGTCGTATACGTTCGCGAGTGACCGAAAATTGTTGGCCGACTTCTTCCAAAGTATGGTCGGTATTCATGCCTATGCCAAAACGCATTCTCAAAACTCTTTCCTCTCTTGGCGTTAAACTTGCTAAAACTAACGTTGTCGTCTCTCTTAAATTTTTGCTTACGGCAGAATCCGTCGGCAGAGCAATATTTTTATCTTCGATAAAATCTCCAAGATGCGAATCTTCCTCATCTCCGACTGGTGATTCCAGACTGACCGGCTCTTTCGCGATCTTCATAACTTTTCTTACTTTATCCAAAGGCATATGCAATCTTTCTGACAATTCCTCCGGAGTCGGTTCGCGACCGATTTCATTTAAGATTTGACGAGAAGTTCGAACTATTTTGTTAATTGTTTCAATCATGTGAACTGGAATTCTGATAGTACGAGCCTGGTCAGCAATGGATCTGGTGATGGCCTGTCGAATCCACCAAGTCGCATAAGTCGAAAATTTATATCCTCGTTTATACTCGAATTTATCGACAGCTTTCATCAATCCAATATTACCTTCTTGGATCAAATCCAAAAATTGCAAACCCCTGTTGGTATATTTTTTTGCAATCGAAATAACCAATCGCAAGTTTGCTTCGATCATGTCTTTTTTCGCGCGACTGGCTTCTCTTTCACCTTTTTGTATGCACGAAACCAACTTTCTGAACACGCCGAGTGGCATTCTGACTTCTTTTTCGACCGACTTAGAAAGCTCTCGACTTTGTTCTATTTCTTTTTTGCAGTTTTCAAAAAACTTCCTCCAGTTAGAAAATTTCAATAAAGAATCTTCCCAATTTTCATTAGTTTCGTTTTCGTAATAATTTCGTATAAATACATCGCGGCTAATTCCATTGTTTTGCGCAAGCTTCAATAAAGCCGATTCATTTTTGATTAGCTTTCGGTTAAATTCGTACAAATCTTCGCACATAGAATTAATGATTTTAGGAGTCAATTTTAGAGCGGAAATCTGATTAACTAATTGGTGTTGATGCCGTGTGGACGAATTTTTGGAAGATTTTATCTGCTCATGCAAACTAATTATATCCTCAAACGACTTTACAAAAGTCGGTATCAAACTTTCTTCCTCCTCATCCAAATTTTCTATTTTGCCAGATGATGTTGAAAGACTTTCATCAGCAGAATCTGTCACATCTTCAACTTCACCGTCGCCATCTTCATCACTTCCGTCAGATCCGTTATCAATTTGGACGATATCTCTGAGCATGACTTTGTGAAGCTGCAAATCTGAAATTAATTGAGCAAATTTATCAAATGTTCGCGGACTTTCACTTAATCCGACTAAGACTTCATCATATCCGTGTTCGATTTTTTTGGCTAACTCAACCTCGCCATCTCTAGACAGAAGTTCAACTGAACCCATTTCACGTAAATACATGCGAACAGGGTCATCGACACGCAATAAATTTTCTGATTCAGTTGTATCTGCATCAGTTGATTCGGAATTATCTGTGGAGCGATTGAAAGTTTCGGCATCTTCAGCTTCTATCAACTGAATTCCCATATCTGAAATGCTTGAGATTGCGATATCAATTTTTTCTGATGAAAACTTTTCTTTAGGTAAAGCGTCATTAAGTTCATCGTAGGTAATATATCCGCGCTCTTTTCCAGCGGATAGCAATCTTTCAAAATCTCCCTCCGTTCCGGACTCTGACTCGATATTTTCAGCTAGTCCTTTTACCTGCGTATTTGATAATGCACTCATTTATAGCTCCCATCTTTTCTTTTATTTAAAATGATTTCTTTTTTTAGCATTTTCAATTTCTGCCAATCACTTTCAGAAAGAGAGAATTGTAAATTATTCTCTGCTTTTTGTAAATCCTCATTCAAAAGAGGCGTGAAGACATACTTTTTTGCTAAATTCATCCATCCTTCTTTCGCTTTTTCATCAGGAATACTTGTTCCGACGAAATTTGCGTGCAGCTCTACGTTTTGCAAATCTTCACGGAATTCCTTTTTATATTGCTCCATCGCATCTTTTAGTTGCTCGGAGTCAGATTCCGCATACTTTTGGTATGACTGTAAAATCATAGATTTCAACTTGTTCATTTTCGTTGATGTAAATTCCAATTTAACAAAATCTTCTGCAACCTCATCTAAGATATATGGGTGATTTAGTATCGTCGCAACGAATATTTTTTCAATTTTTTCATTTGCGGATATTGGCTGACATAAATTTTCATGACGTTTAAATTTCGAAGTTTTAATATGCGGATATTTCAAAGTTCGGTAAAATTCTTGCATATAGAATTTTTTTACAGAAGCATCTTTGATAGTGCTGATTTTTTCTTCTATCATTTTTGTGATTTCTGCCTTTTGCTCGGGAGTTTCTGCAGGAAACAGAGAAAATGCTCCTGACCATAACCAATCAGATAAAGACATCGCATGCTCTATCGAATCTTTTATAACGGAAATTTGCTTGTTATACACGAGCAAATCAAGATCTGCATTTTGCGGTAGTTGAGCAAATTTAAAAGATTTCCCGGGAACCAGGCAAGCTAAAATTTTATCAACCCATCTGTATGACGCCTTAATTCCTGCTTGGTCTCCATCAAGTGCAACAACGGGATAATTGCAAACTTTCCAACACTTGTTAATTTGTGATTCGCTGATTGTAGTTCCGAGAGATGCGACTGTTCCGTCAAATCCAGCCTGATGCATTGCGATGACATCTAAATATCCTTCAGTCAGGATGATCTGCCGAGTTTTACTTTTTTTTGCGAGATGATATCCGTAAAGATGATCGCTTTTTGTATAAAAAACAGTTTCTGGAGAATTGATGTATTTTGCTTTCTCGGAAGCATCCAAAATTCTGCCTCCGAAACCAACGCATTTGCTGAATTCATCAAAAATCGGAAACATCAGACGATCATGATATCGATTTATAAGTGTTTTTCCGTAAGATGGTTTTACAAACACTCCGCTTTGGATCAAATCTTCGTCAGAAAATCCTTTGCGTTTCAGTAAAAAGTATAATTCCGAATTATCGGGACAATATCCTAAACTGAATTTTTCGCAATACTCTTTATTTATTTGTCGGAGCTGGAGATATTCTCGTGCGGCTTGACCATCAGAGCTAGCCAAACTATCTACAAAATATTTATTTGCAATATTTAAAATATCGAACAAATGCTGATAAGGATTAACGGGAACTTTAGCTGAATCGTCTTTCGGAATTTGTATTCCGCTCATGTTTGCGATGATTTCAACAGCCTCCCGAAAATCGACATGGTCATATTCTTCGATAAATTTTATAACGTCGCCGCCCGCGCCACACCCAAAGCAGTGATAAAATCCTTTGGACTCATCCACTTTAAATGAACCTGTTTTTTCTTTATGAAATGGACACAAACCAAACCAATCGTGTCCCATCTTTCTTAATCTGACGCGAGATGAAATAACATCAACTATCGAAACGGTGCTTTTCAGGCGGTTGATAAATTCTTTATCCATACTGAGCCAAAATGTTTTTAATATCCGATATATACTTTTTTAGATATGAACCGATTTCGTCGAGCATTTTCGGCAAAAACTCCTGCTGATATGCTTCGACGCGCAAAGAGATTGCTTCACGAGTATTTGACGCGCGCAATAACCACCATCCATGATCATTTGATACTCTGACTCCGTCTGTATTAACCAAGTCGGTGTTTTTGTTTTTCAAACGCTTGCGAATGTCTTTTATGATTTCAAACTTCGTTTCGTTCGGACATTGTATACGAATTTCGGGAGTCACAAAACCGTACTCAGTATTGTTGAAGGCTTCTTTATCTTTACTCAGAATTTCTAGACAACGTAGCGCGGCGTAAATTCCATCATCGAACCCGAACCATCTATCCTTAAAAAAGAAGTGACCGCTCATTTCTCCTGCCAGCAGCGCTCCTGAAGATTTCATTCTTGCTTTGATGAAAGAATGCCCTACTCGTTCCATAATCGGCGAGCCGCCCATAATTCTTATTGTATCGAATACTTTGTTTCGAGTTTTTACGTCGGCGATAACTTGCCCGCCGGGATTTTTTCTCAAAAAGTCTTTTGCGAAAATTTCTAAAAGTTGGTCACTGAACAACAATTTTCCTTTAGAATTGATTACACCCAACCTATCTCCATCACTATCGAATGCAAACCCTATATCAAATTTATTATAAGAAACAAACTTACATAAATAGCTGACATTATTTTCTATCGTTGGATCAGGCTGGCGATTCGGAAAATTTCCATCCATTTCCTCAAAAAGTACATGATGCCTTCCAGGGATTCTTGATACGATTTCTCGGATTGCGTTGCTTGTCGCTCCGTTTCCGATATCCCATGCAACTTTAAGATCTTTCGCAAATGAAAAATCTTTTAAAATATCCGAAATATAATTTGAGAAGATATCATTTAATATAATTTCGCGCCCATTTGCTTCTATAAAATCATTATTCCAAACCATTTTACCGAGTAATTTTATGTCTTCTCCATAGAATGGATCAGAACCGAGCATAAATTTAAAACCATTATAATCGCCTGGATTGTGGGAACCCGTAACCATGATGCCGGCATCCATACGCATCTTATTTACAGTGTAATACATCATCGGAGTATGGCACACCCCTAGCTCGACGACCTCTGCTCCGGAATAAGTTAATCCTTTTATTAATTGGTAAGACAACTCATCCGATGAATTTCGACAATCATGTCCGACGCACATTAATTTCATATTATTTCTGCGTAAATATGTGCCAAACGCACGCCCTATGCTGAATGCGTTTTCCGGAAATAATGTTTTCCCGACTATCCCTCGAATGTCGTATTCTCTAAAAATTTCTTTGGATAAAGGATTTTTGACTTCTTCTATTTCGTCATTCAAACACAGCAATCGCTTAATGGTTTCTAATATCGGCATCGGCATCCTCTTTAAGCAAAGTATACTAATTTGCATCATGAAAATGAAGTTTTTTCAGAATTTTTAGAAATTATTTACTCTTTCGTGTTGTTATATCTAAAGGATGTTATGTGGAGCTTTGTTATGAAGTTTTGTTTATTTAGTGCAATTTGTGTTTTACCTTTGTTGATTAGCAGCGACAATGTTTATTGTAGAAGCTACGACAAGAATTACAATGATAACTATAATTCGGAAAATTCATTAGATAATGACTCTTCGTTTCAAGATTCAAATGATGCCGAAGAATCAAAAATGTATCCGTTTGTGAAGGCTGACCAATTACAGGATGACGAGGTTTTGGGTATCATAGTTTCGGAAAGCGGTACTTACGCGTTAGGTTCGGATAAAAGATATATTCAAATTTCGGCTTCTACCAGTAATACCGATTCCAGTAGTTACAGCAACAGCAAAAGTTCTTCTGGTTCTAGTTATTCGAGCTCCAGTTATTCAAGTTCTGATGGAGATGGAACAAAGCAGGTTTTTGATTTTGGATTCTTTGATAGATATCCGAATTTATACTCTGTAGAGCTGCGTAAAATATCGATTAGCGTCGATCAAATGGAGCAATTGCAAAAGTATCTTCCTGCAAATTTGCAGAGCTTATCTTTCAATCAGTGTAAGATTAAGCCATTTGCCTACAAGAATGTAGCAGCTATCATCGGTGATCATTCGAAACTAACGGTTTTGAAAATTGTAGATCCAAGTATTGATGGTACGACTGTAGATGAGTTGCTGGATTCAGCATCTTCTTTATCGAAGCTCATTTCTGTCAATTTTACATTTGGAGGCATCTCATCTGATGGTCTGTCGAAACTGACTAAGTTGTTCGAATCTTCAGTTAATACTCTCAAATATGTTACGTTAGGATTTGGCGAAGTCGAGTATACAGATGCTTATGCCGATTTCATGAATGCTTTCGGAAAATTAGAAAAGTTAGAAAATCTTGAGTTTGCCTTGCTCAAAAGTTCTCCAGATATAGCTATGAAATTTGTCCAGAGCTTATCAGGATTAAAGAATCTGCATTCGTTGAAATTTAATTTTAGAGACATTCGAGATCAAGATTCCGTCGCTATCTATAACGTATTTCTTGAATTGAGGAAAGTTATTGAAGAATTGAGAGAACTAGAAGTTATTGATATATCTTCAATGAACTTATTCTCTGATAATATACAAGTGATTGCTTCCGCGTTGGGAAATCTGCCAAGTTTGAAGACGTTAAATTTATCTGGTAACTTCATAAGCAAAGAGGCTGCAGCCACTATATCAGAAGCATTAAAAAATTGTTCAAGCTTAGTGACTCTGATAATGAATAGTTGCGGAATAACCGATGAAGTACTGTCGGAGCTATGCTCTCAGATGGAAGGTTCGATCAAATATTGGTATTTGAGAAATAATAAAATCAAAGATGGTGCAAGTAACTTGCCTCTGTCGAAGCTGCCTGATATTAAATTAATTGATCTTTCCAGAAACTATATGGATTACAATGCCGCGTTAGCAGTTGTTAAACTTACTGAAGGTCACTCGGCGTTGGGTATCATAAACTTCAAAGACAATTCGGGAATAATAAACATACCGTCGAGCAAGCTGATTGATTATCACGACAAATTGAACAAATGGGAAGCTAAAAATAATAGTAAAATTACCTTTTTCGGACTGTAAATATTTACAGCTATAAACTGACTACAGCGATTTGATTAGAAACCATTCGATGAATGGTTTCTTCAACGAAATTTTTGAGTGTAGCTTGTGCGTGCGGACAACAAGAACAATGACCTTCAAGTTTTACGGTAAGTAAGTTATTTTCAAAATTAACTATAGATATACTACCTCCATCCATTTGCAAGGACGGAATGATGTATTGATCGATAACTGCTTTAATTTCGTTGAGTATTTGATTATCCATTTGTTATCTCCGTATCGCGAACAAGATGAATTATACTTGACGTTGGATGTTTGCTCAAGATATGATTAAGCTATCGGTGTAAAAAGGGTAATTATGGATAAAGAAAAAGCGTTGGAAGCCGCTCTTGCTCAGATAGAAAAAGCATTTGGAAAAGGCTCTGTGATGAAGTTAGGTCAGCATGGTGGAGTTATTGATATTGAAGCCATTTCGACCGGTTCTATCGGTTTAGATATGGCATTGGGTGTCGGAGGCTTTCCTAAAGGGCGTATCATTGAGGTTTTTGGTCCAGAAAGCTCAGGTAAGACTACGTTGGCATTACATGCTGTTGCGGAAGCGCAGAAAAGAGGCGGTAAGTGTGCTTACGTTGATGCCGAGCATGCGTTGGATCCAGTGTATGCTAAAAAATTGGGTGTAGATGTTAACGAGTTGATTTTGTCTCAACCGGATACTGGGGAACAAGCTTTAGAAATCGCTGATACATTAGTTCGTTCAGGCGCCATCGACATTTTGGTTGTAGACAGCGTCGCTGCTTTGGTTCCGAAAGCGGAAATTGAAGGAGACATGGGAGATTCACACATGGGGCTTCAAGCTAGATTGATGAGCCAGGCTCTCCGCAAGTTGACTGCGACAGTTTCAAAATCAAATTGTATAATGATTTTCATCAATCAAATTCGTTTGAAGATTGGAGTGTTTTTTGGAAATCCTGAAACGACGACAGGCGGAAATGCCTTGAAGTTTTATGCGTCCGTGAGATTAGATATTCGTAGAATCGGCTCTTTGAAAGACAAAGATGAAGTTGTCGGAAACCAAGTCCGCGTGAAAGTCGTTAAAAATAAGGTTGCGCCACCATTCAAGGTCGTCGAATTCGACATTATATATGGTGAAGGAATTTCAAAAACCGGCGAACTCTTGGATATGGGCGTAAAAATCGGAGCTATCGATAAATCTGGCGCGTGGTATTCCTTCAACGGAGAAAAAATAGGGCAAGGAAAAGAAGCTGCTCGCGCTTATTTGAAAGCACATCCTGATATAGCGGATAAAATTGAGCAGCAAATTCGCAGCAATGCAGATTTGGTTTCCGAAATTACAGCAAACGCAGCTGAGGAAATTCAAGCTGGGGAAATCGCTGAAGATTCGTCTCTGCCTTTATAATTTGCACGACTTTTTTGTATGTTCTTGGGGTGTGTTAGAAGCACACCCTTTTGTTTTCAGAATGATTTAGTTATCTTAGTTTTATAAATGTTACAGTTCACAATTTTAGCTTACCAAAAAATTACCAAATGATTAAGAAATAAGCCCACTCTAGATTCGATTCAATTTTTGCGTTTCACTTTCCAGAATTTGCATACAAAACTCGGAGACATCAAGCCTCCGAGCGAAAAAAAGAAATAGATTTTATTTTAATTCATTGGCCTTTTTTGCCATTCTTCCCTTCAAAATGCTAACAGCGTCTATTGCGCCCTTCTCTTCAGCATAATCTAACGGCGTCTTGCCATACTTATCTACTGCATTAATATTTGCTCCCATTTCAATCAGAGCGCTTATTATGTCTAAGTACTTGCTTTCAGCAGCGTAATGCAACGGCGTCTTGCCATATTCGTCTACTGCATTAATACTTATTTTTGCTCTTTGTCCACCTAGATACCAAACCATATTATAAATCTTGTCTTCGTATCCACAAAGACTTCTGCTAGCAAAATAATGCAACGGCGTCATGCCTTTATATGAGGTTTTACTAACATCAGCTCCATGGCCAACCAGATCACGAATTATTTCTGGATTTTTGTGCATAGCGGCTTTATGCAACGGCGTCGCATTATCCCATGGATTATCATACTTGATCTTAGCATTATGATTAACATTAACATCAGCTCCTCCGTGAATCAGAGCATTAACTGCACCTTTATTTTCACGCATAATGGCCAAAATTAACGGCGTTCTGCCACTTTCGTCTATAGCATTAACATCAGCTCCATTGCGAATCAGAACCTGAGCTATTTGACCATCTCCATGTAAAGCGGCGGCAAACAACGGCATATTAGCATTAACATCAGCTCCTTTTTCAATCAAGGCATTAACTAAGTCTATATGTCCATGCGAAATGGCCTCACACAACGACGTTTCGCTAATCTGAACACTTTGTATTGCAGAACTACTCTCTGGATTATTACTTGGAATATCCATTCCATACACAAACAACGGTAAACAAGATATGGCTAAAATTTTTCGGTTCATAGCATCCTCCTTAATAAATATTGTTGAGATAAAATTTATTGACACGACCTGTGTCAATTTCACCGAAGCGACAAATTGACATCATGCTCAACAATTTACTAAGTGAACGCAAAATTAAAATGATTTTTAATAAGGGCAATTTTATAATAGAACGAGAAACGCTCAAAAATGAGGCTTTACCTACCCCCCCCCGTTGCACTATTAG
>JAFQBQ010000104.1 GCA_017416635.1 Alphaproteobacteria bacterium
GCGAAACTCGTAGAGTTTAAGCAAGACATGAGGCGTTAAAATGTATTTTTCGGATGCACGGATTGCAACAAACATTCCGACAAAGGTTGTTGGTCCGATAGATATTATTTACAGAGAAAAAAGGGAGAAAATTCATGTTCCCTTGGCTACTTTTGAGACACCTTTGTGGTATTCGACAAAGCGTGGAGCTCTTGCTGCGCAAAAATCCGGAGGAATCAATACGGTAGTCACAGATGATTTCATGACGAGATCAATAATTCTTGAAGCAGCGAATGCAGAAAGTGCGATAAAGTGCCAAGAGTGGATTAAATCTCATCGAAACCTAATTGCAGAAATTGTTTCGTTATCGAGTCGGTTTGCAAAATTGAAAGGTGTTTCATCAGAAAATGTCGGTCGTCTGCTGTATGTACGAATTTGCGTAGAAAGCGGAAACGCCTCAGGACACAATATGGCAACGAAAGCTGCTGACGAGATTGCAGATTTTATTACGAAAAATTACAACGGCTTGAAGTATGTTTCCATATCCGGGAATTATTGCACCGATAAGAAAGTTTCTGCGGTAAATGGAATTCTTGGGCGAGGCAAGCGAGTGACTGCTGACATTACTATTAGTGCAGATGTGTGCCAAGCGATTTTGAAATCAACGCCGTCAAGAATCTGCGAACTAAATTATAAAAAAAATTTGATAGGAAGTGTTTTAGCGGGTTCGATCAGAAGTGCGAATGCACATTATGCAAATGTAGCGCTTGCAATGTACTTAGCGACGGGACAAGACGCCGCTAATATCGTCGAAGCATCTCAGGGAATCACTGTTGCCGATATAGTCGGAGAAAATCTTTATTTTTCTGTGACTATGCCGAATATTATCGTTGGCACTATCGGAAACGGCAAACATTTGGATTTTGCTTGCGAAAATCTCGCGATGATGAGATGCCTGCCAGAAGATCCTGATTCGTCCAAACGATTGGCTGCGATAATTGCTGCGACGGTGTTGTGTTCAGAGTTGTCATTAATGGCTGCTCAAACAAATCGCGGGGAGTTGATGCATTCTCACGTCGCTTTGGAACGCAATTCGAAGAGATAACAAAAGGAGAAGTTATGTTGAGAGATACAAATATTGGAATTGATTCAATTGCATTTTCTACGTCGCGGTATTTTTTGCCGTTGAGCGTGTTGGCCGAGCATCGGAGTGTCGATTATCGGAAATACTGCGACGGAATCGGACAAATCGCGATGTCAGTGTTTCCTCCAAATGAAGATATCGTTACGATAGCTGTCGATGCGGCGCAAAAAGCAATTTCTTTTATCGACAATTTAGATGCAATTGATTTAGTTATTTTCGCAACAGAATCTTCTTTCGATTTATCCAAGGCCGCGGCAATTTACGTTCATAATTTTTTGAAATTGAAACCGTCTTGTACGGCATTCGATATCAAGCAAGCATGTTATTCTCTCACAGCCGCGATAAAAATGGCTAGATGCTTTGTTCAGAGCAATCCTGGATCAAAGGTTTTGGTAATAGGTTCAGATATTGTGAAATATTCGCCGAATTCATCTGGTGAGCCCACACAAGGAGGAGCAGCTGTTGCCGCGGTGATTTCCGAAAATCCTCGGATTATTGCATTCGAACCGTATTCGGGAGTTCATACTACAGATATAGCTGATTTTTGGAGACCATCAGCGGCAAAAGAGGCAATGTTTGACGGCAGACTTTCTGCTCACAACTACTTAGAATCTCTTAAGTTCGCTTTGGATGAATACCTGCAAAAGTCTAAACTGGCTCTAGCAGATTTGGACTATGTGTGTTTCCATTCTCCATTTAATAAAATGGCGACAAAGGCCGCACGACAATTTTTTCCTGAAAAAGACGTTCTCGACGCATCTATATATAATGCGAAAATTGGGAACAGCTGCTCGGCATCGCTTTATATTTCATTGATTTCTTTGTTGGACAATTGCTCTGAAAACCTAGGCGGAAAAAGAATTGGTTTGTATAGCTACGGTTCCGGAAGTGTCGCGGAATATTTCAGCGGAATTGTTTGCGATAAATACAGAGAAATGTCTTTAGCTTTAAAAAATCAAGAGTTGCTCGACAGCAGAATTGAAATTTCTTTTGATGAGTATGAGCAATTTTGCGCAAATGTAATTCCTGCAAGCGATACAAAGTGCAGTTATCAAAACGTCGGTCAAGTGTTTTTATCAGAAATGATTGATGGCTACAGAATGTATCAGCTTAAAGAACAAATTAACAAAAGTTCTGTTGACAATTGCTTTAATATGTTAAATATAGCATAGCAGTTTTTATCAACGGAGAAGACATGATTAAGAAACAGGTGTTATCTACTATAGTTCTTGGGGCACTTTTTGGTTTTGGAACCGTAGGTGCGATGAAGTCGCCTTACATGGTGTATCCTAATATTCGAGGTAAAGATCAGTATTTTTTAGGAAGTAAAGCAATTCCTTGTAAAATTTATGAAGTCGATTTTCGCTTCGAAAGTGTAGAAGGTAGACCTGAAAAAAAGATACGAGTGATTCAGACGCTACAAAGTGATAAAAATCTAAACATGTTTGTGTTTGAAGGGTATGGCAAATATCTTGATAAATGGTGTCCTGAGTTTTGCGATA
>JAFQBQ010000105.1 GCA_017416635.1 Alphaproteobacteria bacterium
ACGGCTGGCAGCCTAAGCATACTTTTTAGCGATAAAACCGGAACAATTACCGAAGGAAAACTCTCTGTCGTTGAACTCGCAACTGGCAGTGTTAAGATTTTCAATTTGTTGGCGGAAATGCCTACCGCTTTTTCTTTCGATGTAATCACCGGCATTGGCGTAAATAATAGCGCGGCAGCCAGTAACGGAGCAATAATAGGCGGAAACAACACTGACCGCGCGCTAATGTCTTTTCTTGTTTCTTCGAATGCAGTGGATAGCCTGACGAAAGAAAATATTTTAGCGTTCAATGCGTTTGATTCTAATAAAAAGATGTCTAGCGTTACGATCGCGCGCGATGGGGGCAGCGTTACATACGTCAAAGGCGCTCCTGAAAAGATTATTGAAAAATGTACGCACTATATTGACGAAGACGGACAGCTCAAAGAATTTGTAGATAAAAGTGCTCTTACAAATTATATCGATACACAGGCGAAACGCTCAATGCGATTACTTGCTGTAGCTAAGAGGGCAGGGGAGAGAGAGGAATCCGCCCTTACCCTGATTTGCGTCATCAGTATTCGCGATAATGTCCGAAAAGAAGCGGCTGATGCAATAAAAGAAGTTCAGAATGCCGGCATTCAGGTTGTCATGGTCACTGGAGACCGAAAAGAGACGGCAGTTGCTATTGCTCAAGAGGCGGGATTATTAAATTCCGACGATGATATTGCGTTAACATCTGCAGAAATGTCGAAAAAATTGGATGAGGAACTTAAGAATATCCTTCCTCATCTAAGAGTGGTCGCTCGCGCTCTTCCTTCAGACAAAAGTCGATTGGTCAGAATCGCGCAAGAGCTTGATCTTGTAGTCGGCATGACCGGTGATGGGGTCAACGACTCTCCGGCACTTAAGAAAAGCGATGTCGGATTTGCAATGGGAAGCGGAACGGAAGTTGCGAAAGAAGCTGGTGATATCACTATTTTAGACGATAACTTTGCATCTATCGAAAAAGCCATACTTTACGGCAGAACAATGTTTAAAAGCATCCGAAAGTTTCTGATTTTTCAGCTGACGGTTAATATAGCGGCGGTGCTGACTTGCTTTATTGGACCGTTGCTTGGCGAAAATGTCGTTATGACAGTTATCCAACTGCTTTTAATTAATCTTGCTATGGATACTCTCGCCGCGATTGCCTTCGGTTGCGAGCCTGCGCTGAAAGAATATATGAAGGATAAGCCTATTCCGAGAAACGCAGATATCATCAGTAAAAAAATGTTTACAGAAGTCATTGTGATCGCTTTATATGTTACGTGCATATGTCTTTCCATTCTTTTCTGTCCAAAAATCAGAGATCTGTTCGGTGATGTAGATATTACTTATCTGAAGTCAGCGTTATTCGCGACGTTTATGATGGCAATTACATTTAATGGCTTCAACACACGAACAAATCATATGAATCTTTTTTTTGAAGGACTAGGAAAAAATAAGACTTTCCTTGTTGTTATGTCTGCGATTTTTGCAATGCAATTCGTGTTTGTTACTTTCGGAGGGAAATTTCTTAGCGTAGAAAGCCTTGCTCCTAAATCGTGGCTTATCTGCATCGGATTTGCTTTCTTTGGAATTCCAATTGATATAGCCCGCAAATTGATTTTAAATGCTAACGAAGATACTGATGTCTAACCTATACAGTATCGGTTATTCTGGCTAAGTTACTGTCAATTGTACCGCACATCTTTGGTCTGATGCCTATACAGTATCGGTTATTCTGGCTAAGTTACTGTAGAATAACCAATACTTCCTATTTTTTAGCTTTTCGCTGACGGCTTTGTTTACAACTTTTTAAAAAATCTGCGTACTTCTCGACCAGCGCTTTCAACCTTTTTCCCTGATTTTCCCGCGAATTCTTTTACTTGTCCTCCGACTCTCAGAGCTTCTCTTATAACTTTTTCTTTTGTTCCTAATTTGCCATTCCCTTCTTCTTCTATTTCTGGCATGGCAGGCGCAGCTGCCTCATTCCCAATTAATGTGGAGAACATCATATTATCGTAGGTTGTTTGAATGTTTGCGCCCATATCATCGGTAATGCCTGCTTCTGAGGAAAAACTAAAAGTTTGATTGAGATAATTCGTATGCCCCAATTCCGGCGAAAGATGAATAACTCCTTGAAATACGAGACACTTATAATCAACTCCCGTGAGGCTGGTGAACGATAAGCTTGTTCCGTTCATTGTTTGCTGCACATCTAAGGTAATATCTCCGAAATTAAATTGAGCAGGATTATTGGGTTGAACCGCACGCCCTCCGAATCCATCTCTAATTACAGCGATCCTTTCTGGGGTTTGTTCTCCGTCTCCGTTAACAACAACCTTAATCAATGCGGATGCATCAAAAACCAAAGCAACAGCAAAAACACATGCACTATTTAAACAAGATTTCAAAAATGTTTTATACATAATCATTCTCCCAAATACAAAATAACGTAGTATATAACGTAAAATGTATTTTGTCAAATTTTTGGCTAAATTAAGTAAAATAGCGGCTAAATGCGTTCTGGTCTTTGGTTTTATGTGTATTTCAATTTGGCAATACATGTTGGATCATATTTCTTCTTTCCTTTTGTTTTTAATTGCAGGCAGGAATTTTTAACCGGAGTTTTGTTTGATATTTTAGATTTATGCTAACAATACAGATTTTCTAAGATATCGAGTTCTAGTATTCTCTCTACGTTAACTAAAAATTAATAAATAGGTGAAAGAATGAAGAGGAAGTTTGTGGAGTCGGGAAGGCTCGGCGAGAAAAGGAGAAGGAGATCGCAATGATCTACGGAACAGAGCGGAACGCCTGCAAGGCAAAAAAGATTGACAGGGGGGGGGTAGAGCCCTGCAAAACAGGCAAAAAGCCTCTTAATGTCCTCAAAAATAACAATAATCAAACTTTTACAATATACCGTTATTCAATTTTATTTGCGCGCATCAGAAAAATCTTAAAAATCAAGGTTCAAAACTCGATTTTTGCTAAATTTTTGACACGATTGGCGCGGCATCCGCTCATCTCGCTGACAAAGCTTTCAGCTCCTCAAACTTCAGTCCTCAAGAACGCTTCTCGCGGGTATGTCATGGTGTTGGTGGCGGTGTTCATTCCGGTGATTTTGCTTGGCACAAAGTTGGTTTTGGATTCGCGGCAGGAATCTGAACACAAAGTGGGCAAAATTTTCAAGAAATGTGCGAAAGAATGCGCTCTTAAAGTTGCG
>JAFQBQ010000106.1 GCA_017416635.1 Alphaproteobacteria bacterium
GGAAAACAAAGGGATAGTCCATAAAATTACGACTACTTCGGCAAGTGGCAAAGCAATAACAGCGTAAATATAAAGGAAAAAGCTGATCGCGCCGAGAACACCGCGAACAAGGTTCATGCCGATTTGGTTGGAAGAAAACACAGATTTCAGAGAACGACAGGCAAAAGGCAGCAAGGTAATGAGTCCGAAAAAAAACCTGAAAAAGGTAACTTCGAGAGCGTCCAGCCGCTGCCCCATAAATTTCGAAACAATGTCGTTTCCACAGCTGACGAACATCTGAAGCATGAAGAATCCGATGCCGATCCAATAATTACTTAAACTCATAAAATCTCCGCAAAACGGGGCAAATATACAACATTTTTTACAGGAAAGGAAGATAATGATAGTACATTTCGCATGGTGCGATTCGTTTTACGATATATCGAGCAAAAATTACGAGCAAGATATTGTTTCCATTGAGATTTCTCAGAAGGAAGGCTGTCTCGGCGTGGCGAAAGTTGTTTTAAAAAGCAAAAATATTACGCACAAATATGCGCGCATAGATATTGAAGAAAAAGAAACAATTTCAACGATTTTTCGCGGAAAAATTATTTCGTTTCCATTTAATTCCGGACAACCGACAATGAAAATTGAAATTTTGTCGGAACCGCCTGATTTTCAAGAAAAATTAGATGATTTTTGCAGAAAAAGTCATGAATTAGTCAAACAAGTTGATTTGCACAATTTGCAGGATAATTCAATATTGTACGACAATTTGTTTTTTTCTGACAGTGATAAAGAAAATCCATCGATTTTTTTGGAAGGCGGCACGAAACTTTTTTATTGGAATATGTCTAACGGCGAATTAGCGTTATCTGACATAAATCGCAGTCCGAGAAATTGGGATATTCAAAAAAGTGATATTTTTCAAAACAGTATAAGAATTTCATTTGCGCGAGACCCTTACGGCATTGTAAATATTAGATTATCTGCGAGTTGGATTCAACATATAAGCGGATGCACGGACGTAATTCCGGCCATCGCTCGCCAATTTGGATGCAATTATATTAATTCACTAACTGATATTTGCTCCGCGTTTAAAAATGTAAATAAAGAAGGATATTCAATGCTCTACAACAGCATGCATTTGATTAATCCGAATACTGCAGGTGCTTTAACTAACTTTCCGATAAGCTCTGCCGATGTAAAAGTTAAAAGCGGAAACGAAGAAAAAGTCATGAATTTTCGCAGATTTTACTACGGCGGCAAATTTATTTTGGGATGGAGATATAATCAAAAACGAACAGAAAATGTAACGATTTCTTTAATAAATTCAAACTATAAGCGCAAAAAATCACTAAATATAAATTTGCAAAATATTCAGTCAGCCAAAGAATTCCCGAACTGGCGCGAGTATCATGAATATTCGGTCAACGATAAAGTTATTTTTTCGGGAAAAGCATATGCTTGCATGCTAGAACATCGATCGACTCAGGAATTTGAGCTATCAAAATGGAAATATCTGTTTAAAATTTCCGGTGCGCTTACGGATGATTCGGCAGACTCTTTTTTCGCAACCAATCGCGGAAAAAATTGTATTCGCTATGCCTTGCAAAAAGCTGCGGCGCTGATGAATTATTCGCAACGCTTTGTTTTTATTAATTTAATTGTCGATGCGATTAAGTTTTATAATATCAGTATCGATTCGCAAATCACGATTACGGACGCCAATAACAAAAAAATCACGGCAAAGGTAATTCAAACCGATTTATACTTGTCGGCAGATTCAAAAATACTAAAAATTACAGCAGGTTATGCGCCAAATTATTCTTCTGATATTTTTTCGAAAATTGAACATTACAATCCGCAAATTACCGCTGAAAATGAAAAAATTTCGGAGGATATCATCAAAGATATAATGATTGAAAATCCGCCGGAAATGCAAAATCAAATTATTTCAACGCAAGTGTTTGATTCTGTAGGTGAAGTTAAGGCTTTACTTCGAAAATTTGCTACGAAAATAAAATTAAATTTACGAGCTTTAAATTCAAAACGTGAAATTGTGCGAACCATTCATCTTTCAGATATGGAGGTGTAAATGATTATTAGAGGATTCAGAAACTTAAGCCAAAAATATGCTGGAAATTCAACATTTGTGCCTGACACTCCCGAAATCATTCGGAACGATACGGTATTGAATTTTGAGGGAATAAACTGCTGCGCAAAATTAATAAATGAGATTCCTGAACAGATCAGTTTGCGCGTTTCGATTAATGCGATTCCGTTTCAGGATACGGTAAAACTCATAAGACAAGAAAAAACAAAGAGTTATGAAATAAAAAACATTTATGATCCTTCTTGCTTTTATCGAAACTACGAAATAAAACAGCGTTTTTATCAATCAATTACAATAAATTATGAAAATTCCGGATATTTCGTTCAAGATTCCAGTAAACAAGAATTTTTAGACAATAACTTCGAACAATATAAAATTCTTGTAAACAATGAGATATATCGCATTGATTTTCATCAAAGGATATCTGATGCAGAAATAATTGAGCGAGCGGATTCTCCGAATATCGTTTGTACATATCCTTATGGTGGATTTTATGAAATGAATTGTCATTCCAAACAAATTCAGCAATATATTTTTAGAACAATATTTGAAGGTAACTCTTTGAAAATAAAGGCATATATTTCTGATTTGCCGCATAACTCATTGTATGACAAGATCAAAATGGGAGATTGTAAATTTAATTTAAAATCAGATTCGGGCGAATTTACATATTTCAGTTGCAACATTACGCATGTTGATCACACAAATTTAGCAATAATTACCTTTAAACCTCAATAACTTAACAAAAATATTAACTAATGGAGAAAAAATGAAATACACATCATATGATATAGAAATTTTAGCAAAAACTATTTATGGCGAAGCTCGCGGAGAATTTATTAAATTCGGAATTACTTCTTTGATTGCTGTCGCGTATGTTGTTGTAAATAGAGTGAAAAAGCGCCTTGCGCCGACTATTCATGACGCCTGCTTGGCTCCATTCCAATTTTCATGTTGGAATAAAAGTGACGTAAATTATCTTAAAATTCAACAAATTGAGCCGACAAGTTCGGTTTACAAAAAATGCGTAGCCGTCGCACAGCATGTAGCAGATGAATCTTGGCCGGACATTACGGATGGCTGCGATCACTATCATTCAAAATTTATCAAACCTTATTGGGCAGCTAATCGATTGCCGAAAAAAATTTTTGGAACACATCTATTTTATTGTTTAAATGAAAGGAAATAACTATGACAGAAAACAAAAATAATCAAGAAAAACAGAACATTACAGAAGAAAGAAAATGCAAATTAAAATTAATAAACGCATTTTTTCGAAACAGACGAATGAACATTATGGTTATTGGAGCGTCGTTAGGACTGATTTTATGTCTTGTCGCATTGGTTGTTCACAAAAGAGAATTACCGGGTGAAATTATAGGGTTAATTTCTGCAATTGCGGGCATTTTTGGCGCCTGTTTGAAGGAAGCCTACACTAGCGAATTCTCTAATTCTGATAAAAAGCGAAACGAAGATAATTCAACGAAAACGGTAAATTAACGAACTAAATCTTGATTAGCATAAAGAACAGGCGATGTTCGTCTGTTCTTTTTTTATGCCTTGCGACAGAAAGTGATTAATGCGCTGTCGTACTTGTCGCGATGATTTTTTATAATTGAAACAAAGTGCTCAATCGCGATGCACAGATTTTACATGTGAGCATGCTCGAAGTGCAGCTAAAATTTCTCCGAGATGGAATGTATCTGTCACTTTTATTTCTATAAGCAACGTGAAAAACAGCATCGAGCGTTCTTCGATTCGCAAGTTCGTAATGCTTGCACCGTTTGAACTTATAATATTTGTAATCAGCGCAAAACTGTCTTTGTCGTTCGTTGTTAAAATTCGGATCACTGTGGTAAACGATCCCGACTGGTCATTATCTTGATTCCACGTCATTTTCAAAAGGACTCGGTCCGTATGTTCTGAAAGATGCGGACACAGCAGAGAATGAACGACTAATCCTTTATCTTTTTGTATTACTCCGACGATTTTATCACCAATGATAGGATGGCAGCATTCTGCGAGATGCACAGCAATCCCCGGAATAAAATCAATCATGCAAATTTCCGCATCGCCAGCAATGGCAGGAAGAATAAATTCATCGACTAAAGTCTTCTGAAAACTAACAAATGAAATTAATCCCCTTCCGAAATTTTGGTAAAAAGATTGCAACGAGCTACATCTGAATTTTTTGTACTGAATCGCATCCTCATCGAAGGCGAGTGCTGCGGTTTTGAATGCATATTTTGCAAGTTCACGTCCCAATGTAAGAAATTCGCTTTTTTCTTGAGTGTGAATGTATTTTTTCACGCACGCGCGAGCTTTTCCTGTCGTTGCAAAATTTATCCAAGACGAATCTGGATGCTGATACGGCGAAGTCAAAACTTTAATCCTGTCTCCGTTGCGAAGAGGTGTCCACAATGGAACCATTTTTGTGTTAATTTGCACACCGATGCAATGATCCCCGACATCTGTATGAATTGAGTAAGCGAAATCTATTGCTGTTGCGCCTTTCGGAAGAGTTTTTAAATCACCTGTTTCGGTAAAGCAAAAGACTTCATCGTCGAACATTTCTAATTTGGAATTTGCTAGAACTTCTTCCGGATTATCGGAATTTTTTACAGTCGTTAACAGTCCTTTCAGCCATCCGAAATTTTTTGAATCATTTACGTCGGTAGAAACGTTATCGCTTTTATATAGCCAATGAGCCGCGACGCCATCTTCTGCGATTCGATGCATTTCTTCGGTTCGAATCTGAATTTCGATAGGTTGATTGAACGGACCAACGACCGTAGTGTGCAAAGAGCGATAATTATTCAATTTCGGAATACTGATATAATCTTTAAAACGTCCCGGCATGATTCGGAAATTGGTATGAATCAGTCCTAAAGATTCATAGCATTGCTCAACCGTGTCCACGATAACACGAAACGCCATAATATCGTATATTTGATTAAGACTGACATTTCGTTTTTGCATTTTACGCCAAATAGAATAAATTTCTTTTTCACGTCCCGAAATTCGTGCAGGAATCGGAGAATCTTTAAACAGTTGTTCCAATTCACGCATGGTGTTCGGGATAAAATCCGCGTCTCGTTTTTTTATTTCTTCCAACTTTACCGCAATGGTTTGATACTCTTCCGGATGCAAGTTATAAAACGCGATATCTTCGATTTCATTTTTTATTCTTCGCATACCGATGCGTTCCGCTAGCGGTGCATAAATGTCCAAAGTTTCTGCTGCGATTCTTTTTTGCTTATCAACCGAATCGATGTAATGCAAAGTTCGAATATTGTGTAGCCTATCTACTAATTTCACGACAAGGACTCGAATATCTTGCGCCATCGCCACCAAAAATTTTTTAAAATTTTCAGCACGGCGGGAAGTCGTCGATGCAAAATTGATTTTCGAAAGTTTAGTAACGCCGTCTACAAGAAAGGCAATTTCCGCCCCGAAAATTTCGACGATTTCTTCGTAACTTGTGTTCGTATCCTCTAAAACATCGTGCAGCAAACCGGTAACAACTGTAGGTACATCCATGCGCATTTCCGCCAGAATTTTGGATACTTCAACCGGATGCGTAAAATACGGAAAACCGGACGCGCGCTTCTGAGAGCCATGCGCTTCCATCGCGAAAACGTATGCTTTTTTGATTAAATCAGTGTTCGCATCTTTATCATATGAAAGCACTAAATTTATTAATTCCGCAGATGTTAACATGCTACAACCACAACAACTCCTAATGATTATAGCATATCAGATTGTTTTATAAACACTCAAGCAATTAACGATTTATTAACCCAAAATAAAATAATGTGTCGGTGTAAAATGTATTGGAATTAGTTATGACGTTTTCATTTTCGGAATTTTCAGAGTCTAATTATGGGGCAAATGTAACTCACGAAGAAAACAAGTCTAATTTCCTGTGGCTGATTTCTGCAGATAAAATTTTTTCAAGTGAACTTGATAAATTCAAAGATTACGCTCCAATTTCGAATTTAAAATTTCATCTGAAAAGAACTTGCGTGTTTGAGGAATCCAAGCTGGCGGAAAATTCTATTTGTGCAAAAGATATTTCAGTTTATATGCCGAGCGGAACTCATTGCGCAATGCTTATCGGACGTATGTCGAAGAGTGTTATCCTAAAAAAGATCATTATAAAAAAAGTGCAAATGATTAATAAAGAACTGTTAGTGCGAGAAACTAAAGAATTTGGCAACTGCGTCATTACTTCATTTGAAGAATACAACGAAGGCGTGGTTTTTTCATTTAGATGTCAATCACTTAGTAACACGTATCAAGACATAGGGAAAAAAGGGGAAAAAACAGGACAAGCCGCGGTCCAGCTAAATTTAACGAAATGGGAAACAAAGGAATCGTAATATGAAACACATTGGCGTTACGCCTTTATTCGACAGACTAATTGATGATGATGTTGAATCGATGAGTGAAAAAATCGACAAAAAGCACGTTTCACTGGAAGGGCTGAAAGAATCGATTCGGGAAGATCTTACTCGGTTGCTTAATACAAAAATTTCCCCTTTTTGGGTGGAATACACAAAGCATATGGCGATGCCGTTTTCTTATGGAATTAATTTAACTGCACCGAGTGCCGCTGAAACAGTTTTTGAAATCCAAAATTTAGAAAATTTGATAAATCAGGTTATCGCGAAATATGAGCCGAGAATACAAAACGCACGCGCGCATTTGATTCCGACGGAATCCAACTTAAGTAAGGCGTACATTCAAATTGATGCGGATTTGATCGTAGGTGAAAAACGAACTTCGCTGACTTTTCCTATTTTTGTTGAGGCGTCATGATAAAATCCGACATAGATAATTTGTCTGAATATTACAGATATGAGCTGACATATTTGCGTTCCGCGGGAGAAGATTTTGCGATTCGTTTTCCGAAAATCGCGCGACGTTTGGATTTGTCTCACGAAGAATCCGCCGATCCGCATGTGGAAAGATTAATCGAAAGTTTTGCGTTTTTAACAGGAAAACTGCAAAAGCAAATCGATGATTTATATCCGGAAATGGCTAACGCGATGCTGGATGTTATTTATAAGCCGCTTGTACTTCCGACTCCGTCCGCAGTTATGGTAAATCTAGATGTGGATCTATCGAAAGCACAAAAAAATCCAGGGATGGTCGTTCCGCGACAAACTACTTTAACTGCAATAGATACAAATGGTGTCGCAATTTCGTTTCGAACCTCGCATGATTTAAAACTTTGGCCTATCCAATTAAAAAACGCGGAAATTGTATCGAACGAAGAATCGCCTCTGCTAAAATCCGAAACCAGAACTTTTATAAAATTAACTTTTTATAATCTTGCCGAAGGAGTCGTGCCTCCGTCTTTGCGATTTTATATAACTTCTGATGCTCTGCAGCGTGGAAAAATTTTCGCTGGAATTTTTTCTTCAGAATTGCCTGCTGTCTTGCATCAAAATGATAGTTTTGAAATTTTATCGCAAATAACTCCAGTCGGACTCGAAGATGACGAAGCTCTTTTTGCATATCCAGATAATGTTCACAAAGGATTTCGATATCTGCAAGAATATTTTTCATTTCCAGAGAAATTTTACGGATTCGACGTTCCTCTCGGAAAAAATTTGTCAAAAGATTTCTCGATATATCTTCCGTTGGGAACAAACATAAAAACCATTTCACATACTCATTTTTCAATGTCAGCAGTGCCCGCGGTAAATTTATTTCCGAAAGTTTCTGAACCGCTTCGTTTGGATTTTAAACAGTTGGAATATTTGCTGGTTCCCGATGCTCGCCGCTATAGTTCCTATGAAATTTATGATATCGAAAAAATAGTTGCTGTCGATCCTGATACAAATGAAGAAATCAATATTCCCGAGTTTTATTCGTGCGATCATTTTTCATCGAAATCCGATTTGAATGTTTTTTGGCTTTCGAAACGGAAAAATTCCTGCAAAAAAGATGCGATGGGCGATGATATATATGTGTCATTTGTTGATGAAGGATTTAATCCGAGTAATTCCGACAACAAAGTTTTTTATGCGTACACGTTATGCACAAATCGACATCTTGCAGAAGACGTTCCCGCGCGCGGAATTTTGCAAACAGAACTCTCTCTTCCTGTGAAACAAATTTATTGTATCAATCGTCCGACTGCTCAAACTAATTCTTTGAAAAACGGAGAACTTTTATGGAAGATAATTTCCGCACTTTCGCTGAATTCAATTTCGTTTTTTGATCATGGAATGAAAAAATTTAAAGAAGTTTTGCGATTGTTCGCCGACGTTACGAACTCGAATCTTGATGACGAAATTAATGCGATTACCGGCATAGAATGTCGTCATGCAATCAGGCGAACGGTTCAGCAATCTTGGTACGGATTTATAAACGGAACGGAAATTTGTTTGAATTTCGATAATCAATTACATAACTGCGGACTTCCGTTGAGTTTAATTGTTAGTAAATTTTTGGCAACGTATACGACGATTAATACATTTTCGGAAGTTTCGGTAAAAACGCAAAATGGGTTAGTTAAAAAATGGGCGAAGCAAACGGGAATAAAAAATTATCTATAAGAGATTCATTTTTGCAAAATCCAAGACAGTATTCTTTCGAGAATGCCGTGCAAATATTGAGCGGTCAGTTGAACGCATCATTTGGAAAAGAGTTAACCATCAGAAATGCAGTTATAAATACACACTGCGTTGTATCATTCCATTTGCGAGGAACTGAAATAGAAAAAATTCGCGAAATCGACGGCAAGCCTACGATATTTATTGAAAGATTGACATTGGCCGGATTAAATTCTCCGTTACCGACGCCTTATTCCGAAATTATCTACAATCGCAAAGTCGCACAGGATTTTGCCATCAGTGATTTTGTAAATATTTTTCATTCGCGGCTTTTAGGAATTTCATATCAAATCAGCAAGAAAAGATATGCAAAT
This sequence comes from Alphaproteobacteria bacterium, assembly GCA_017416635.1. GTDB lineage: Bacteria > Pseudomonadota > Alphaproteobacteria > UBA3830 > UBA3830 > UBA3830. Next base: position 9,036 of record JAFQBQ010000106.1, read on the forward strand.
TTAAATGGAAGAAATGATTTTCAGATTATGCATATACTGCCGAATTTTTTCGGTGATAGTTTTGCGGAATGGTCTCCTCGTTTGAGCCGATTGGTTTATTTGTTTTGGACGAAAGAAAAAAGTGAAGCCGGACTGGCCGCGATAATTCATTATTTGTTTGGATTCGATACACGAATTGAACAATGTGTGACGCAATATATTTCCGGCCAAACACCGATGCATTTAGGAAAATGCAAATTGGGAAAAAATTCCGATTTAGGAAAAGGTTTTTACGCGAGCAATCTCGATATAGTAATTCATCTGACTCATAAAGATGATGAACAAGCGCTTGAATTAATTGATAAATCCAGCCAATTTTCTCGTCTGAAAAAAATAATAAAAAGATATTTGAAAAGTTACAGCCGATTTTCGATAAAAGTCCGACCGAACAAAATTCCATCAAGACCAATTGGCCAAATCAAACTGGGAAAAACCTCATGGCTTCCCGGGAAACATTATGATGAAGTGATGCTGGGGTAGAATTTAGATTTTTGTCGCGCGGAAAGTCTTTTATTTTCTGCATACAATGAATATTTTTAAAATATTTGCAAAAATGTACAAAATGTAGTACAATAAAAAACAATGGTGGAGGAAATGTTTATGGATACAATTAATGCGTCTGTTGCTAGGCAAAATTTTTTCAGTCTTTTGGCGAATACTTCTGTAGGAGATCCCAAGCTGATCACTTCAAAATCCGGAAATTGCGTGCTGGTTTCAGAAGAGGAGTGGAATTCCATAAAAGAAACTTCTTATTTAATGTCCAATCCGAAAACTCGTGCCGATATTATCGAAGGGGTGCAGACTCCTGTGGATGAATGCTTGGATAATCTTTTATGGTAAAATGGTCGATAAAATATACAAGACGAGTTTGTGACGATTCTCTGAAAATAAAGCAGGCTGGATTGAAGGAAAAAGCGCAACGGTTGATAGATTTAATTTCCAAAAACCCTTTCGCAACTCCGCCGAATTTCGAAAAACTTCTTGGATTTGATAATGTTTACAGTAGAAGGATTAACATCAAGCACAGATTAGTTTACGAGGTTATAGAATCTGAAAAAGTCATTAAAGTAGTATCAATTTGGGGACATTATGATGATAACTGAAACAAAAAATCTGGACAATGCGAGGTTTTCATACTCTATCATCGCAAACATGCTACAATGCAAAAACCAAGGATCGGAGGATGAATGTTTAGAAAAATCGTAAGGAACATAAAAAATTCTTATGTTGTACGAAATTATTCCAATATTCTTCCGTACATAAAACCGTACTGGTTTCGTGCGTTGCTGGCTGTCTTTGTGACAATTCCTGTTGGAGCATTGGATGCTGCAATTCCTTGGGCGTTAAAACATTACATCGATTCGATGACAAGCGGAATCATTTCTCCACTTACGAGAGTCATGCCGTTTTTAATTATCGGGTTTGCAATATTTCAAAGTTCGTTTACGTATCTCTCAACTTATATGAATGTTTGGGTTGGAACGAAAATTAGTAACGACTTGAAAAAAGATCTTTTCAAAAAATTAATTCGATGCGATGCTTCGTTTTTCGACCAAAATGTTTCTGGAACGATTCAGGTCAGATTTAATTCTGATGTCGACACAGCATGCACGGGATTATTAAGGCATTTCAAAATGTTTTCGACAAGAATTTTTAATTCGCTTGCATTGATAACAGCGTTGATAATAATTTCATGGCAGTTGGCAATTATTGCGCTCATTGTTTTGTTGATAGCATTGGCTCCGTTAACTCAAATCAGAAAAAGAATTGCGAATTTGGTAAGTTTATCCGTAACATCCAGTGGATCGATCGCTTCTCAATACATCGAAACATTCAGCGGGAATCGTGTTGTATCTTCCTTTAATTTGTACGGATTTCGGTTGCGGAAATTTTTGAGTACATTGGATACGGCATTTAAAATCGGAATGAAAATGACGCAACGCACAGGAATTTTATCTCCGATGATGCATCTCATTATTGGTTGTGGTATCGCCGTTATTATATGGAGCGGCAGTTATTTGATTTCTCAAAATTTATTGACGACTGGCGGATTCGTTGCATTTACGACTTCGGTAATCATGTTGTATCAGCCGATAAAATCTTTAGGAGATGATTTAAATTCGCTGCAGATTTCAGTAATGGCGATAGAGCGAGTATTTTCGTTACTTACCGAAGAGCCGAAAATTAAAAATTCTCCAAATGCAGTGCAATTAAAATCGGTGAAAAAACTTATAAGATACAAGGACGTGTGTTTTTCTTACGATTCTGAAAAACAAATTTTGAAAAACGTAAATTTAGAGATTTCAGCAGGGCAGACTGTTGCGTTAGTAGGAAATTCCGGCGGCGGGAAAACGACTTTGGCGAATTTGCTGCCGCGTTTTTATGATATAACCGGCGGAGAAATTTCGATTGACGGAATCGATATTCGAAATATAGAGTTGGATTCGCTGCGAGATTTAATTGCGATAGTTTTTCAGGATAATTTTTTGTTTAATGGTACGATAAAAGAAAACATCTTGCTTGGAAACGAAAATGCAACAGATGAAGAATTAAATACTGCCATAAAATCAGCGTGTCTTTCTAATTTTGTAGCAAGTCTGAAAAATGGATTAAACACCCAAGTCGGAGAGCGTGGAGTGTTGTTGTCAGGCGGGCAGAAACAGCGTATAGCAATTGCACGAGCTTTTATAAAAAATGCTCCGATAGTAATTTTGGACGAAGCGACTTCGGCGCTAGACAATAAATCTGAGGCGATAGTGCAAAAAGCCATAGATAATTTGATGAAAGATCGCACGGTCTTAATCATTGCGCACAGGTTATCTACGATTAGAAATGCTGATAAGATTGTTGTTGTAAATTACGGAGAAATCGCGGAGCAAGGAACTCACGATGAGTTAATTCATGATCCGAAAAGCATTTATTACTCCCTTTACAATACGCAAAAATAAGTTTTTAAGATAACAGAATAATTAACTATATGATTTTTTTGCGAATGGAGTTAAACTAAGCCTAGTTGTTTGGTATGGTTATGTTTCCAAATCTGCTTACATTTGCCAGGATTTTCGCGATTCCTTTCATTGTTGCGTGTTTTTATGTTGAAGGATTTTTCGCACATCTAATTGCGACTTTATTATTTGTTGTTGCATGTTTAACTGATTTTTTTGATGGATATTTGGCACGTCAATGGAAGCAAGTTTCGGCGTTAGGAAGATTTTTGGATCCGGTTGCGGATAAGTTGTTGGTCGCGACTACTTTATTAATGCTTTCCGGTGTCGGCATGATTTCAGGTATACATTTAATCGCGTCGGTAATAATTTTAGCAAGAGAAATTATGGTATCGGGGCTTCGGCAGTTTATGGCAGAAATGAAAGTTCGCGTTCCCGTGACAAAATTCGCGAAATGGAAGACTGCGATGCAGATGATATCCATCTCGTGCCTGCTGTGCTCAGCGATGTTTCCGGAAATTCCGGTCATAAAACAGATCGGACTGATTCTTCTTTGGATTGCTGTAATTATGACAGTCGCAACTTGCATCCGGTATTTGCATTTTGGTGCAGTAAAAATTGCAGCAGAAATGGATCAGCAAGATTGAGGGAATATTACTTCTTTAAAAATTGACTAACTCCTTCGATTTTCGCTTGTGTAGAAAATAATGAACGGAACATCGTTCGTTCGGTGCATATTCCTTGAGATAGAGGCGCATTTTGCGATAGACGAATTGCTTCTTTTGCGAGTCTTAATCCTACATCAGATTTTTTTGCGATTTTTTGGGCTAATGCAATTGCTTCGTCTTTTAAAGATCCTTTTTCCACGATTTTTGAAACGATTCCCAAACTTAACGCTTCTTGCGCAGAAATGTAATCTCCGGTCATAATTAATTCGCTCGCTTTTTTCACTCCAACTAGCCGAGATAAAAGTTGAGTACCTCCGAGCCCCGGAATTAATCCGAGATTTATTTCTGGAAATCCGAAAACAGAAAAATCTGCGGCAATAATAATATCGCTTGCTAGAGCTAATTCGAAACCTGCTCCTAAAGCATATCCTTGAACTGCAGCAATTACCGGAATTTTTGTATTTAAAACACGCTCCCACTTATAATTGATAAAATCATTAAGAGTCGCTTTTTCATAATCTAATTTAGCGAATTCATTTATATCGACACCGGCCGCGAAAGCTTTTTCCGTTCCGAATATCACAAGAACCTTTGCTTTGGATTCAATATCGACCAATTTTTCGTAAATCATTTCGACAAAGGAAGCGCTAAGTGCGTTTAACTTTTCAGGGTTACAAAGAGTCAGCATCGCGACTGAATTTTCTATAAATAAATCTACCTGCATTTCCTTACCTCTCTTCTAAAAAAAGCACAAACAAAAAAAAATAAAATAATTGTTTCGAAAATTAACATTATTTTTAGATTAATTAAATACATTTGCATCAGTAAGGAGACTTGCTTTGCTTATATGGTGTGTTTTTTTTGTATTATTAGTGATTGTCGGAGTGAATGATTTTCTGTTTTTCAGAATAGAAAATGAATACGTGCTTTCTCTCATCGCACTATATGTATTGTCGTGCGCATTTGGAGTTTCCGGGAGTAATTTTCCATATACTTTCGCTTGGACTGCTATGATGTTTGGAGTCACTTTTGTTTTAAATCAATTTA
>JAFQBQ010000107.1 GCA_017416635.1 Alphaproteobacteria bacterium
AAAATGGAAGATACGGGTGTAAAGTTCGAGGATATAGAAAATGGTTTGAGAGTCACGGCTCCAGGTGAGCTGAACGCGACGAATATTGTGACTTCGCCATTTCCCGGGTATCCGACCGATCTTCAGGCGCAAATGATGTCGTTGCTTTGCCTTGCGCAAGGGGAATCCATTGTGGAAGAAACGATCTGGGAAAACCGGTTTATGCACGTTCCAGAACTTTGTCGGATGGGCGCAAACATCCGAGTAGCGGGATCAAAAGCGTTTATCAGCGGAGTTCCATCTTTAGTTGGTGCTCCAGTTATGGCGACGGATCTGAGAGCGTCTTTTAGTTTAGTTTTGGCTGGGTTGGCTGCACGTGGAGATACCATTGTCGATAGGGTTTATCACTTGGATCGCGGATATTGCAAAGTTGAAAAGAAATTAGCCGCTTGTGGTGTGACAGTAGAGAGGATAGGAGCAGGATAAATGAAAGTAACGAATAATCAAAATTTTGAAAATGACGTGTTAAGCCAGGAATTTGTCGTCGTCGACTTTTTCGCGGATTGGTGCGGGCCTTGCCGGATGATATCTCCATTTTTAGAGGAGATTCAGCAAGAGCAGAGGGTCGAAATTGTAAAGGTCAATATCGATGAGTCGCCGGATATTGCTTCTAAATATGATATTATGAGCATTCCGACACTGATGATTTTTAAAAATGGAGAGAAAGTATCTGTTAACGTCGGAGCAGCGTCTAAGGCGAGATTATCGGATTGGATTAGTAGCCACAAATAATTGTTTCACGTGAAACATCTTAGGTGATATCTTCTTCCATGGCGGCTGTGACTAATGTTGGTTGATTTGGCTTCTGAAATTATGAGCTTGGTTAGTCTTAATTTGTCCGAGGTCACGCTTGAGAGATTTTGGATATATTTTGGCTTGATAAGCAGGTGGCAGAAAGCCATTAATTTGGTTTCACGTGGAACATTGGATGATTTTTGGAAGCGGCATATTGCCGATAGCCTTCAAGTCATTTCGCATATAATCGGAAACAAAGTGTTAGATGTTGGTTCTGGTGGAGGATTCCCTGGAATGGCGTTGGCTATCGTCGGCGCGGAAGATTCTTATCATGATAATGGATTGGACAAATCGTTGAGCGTCACTTGCGTGGATTCAGATAGACGAAAAGCAATTTTTTTGGAAGAAGTCGCTCGAGAAACGGGAATAAAAGTCGATGTCGTTTGTTCGAGGATTGAAGATCTAGATGGTCAATTCGATACTATAACCGCCCGCGGATTTTCAGATTTAGAGAATTTGTTATCAATTGCTTCTCGATTCCGAGCCAAGGGGATATTTCTAAAGGGAAAAAATTTAGAGAAAGAAATCAAGAATGCCGAGGACACTTTCAAATTTAAATATGAAATTTTTTCGAGTAAAACCGAATCATCGGGAAAAGTCATCGTTGTCGATGAAATATTTCAGGTCAATTCGATCAAAGTTTGCGACTGAACCCATAGTATCGCGGTTCGAGTTTTAGTGTTTTCAATTTTTTCAAAAATTGTTTTATATTTTTTAAGTTGCAGTTGATATTCCGTCGGGATCGGATCTTGGGGCGCGCCCGTTTTAAAGTCTACTATCCATGTTTCGCCATCGATTTCCGCGATTTTGTCCAGTCGAAATTCTTCTCCTCGATACATAAAAGTAATTTCAGCTTGCGATTTCGAATCAAATAAATTAGGGAAGTTTTGAAACGTTAGCAAACAAAGTTCTAGAGCTTTTCTTTCATCTTTTCTTGGTAAAGTAAACGGAGATAGGATATCTCGAGATACGATCGCAATGTCATTCTTAAATATATGCATCTGACTTAACAAAGCGTGGACGGCATCTCCGAATTTCGCAGGGGAGGTTTGTTCAAAGCTGGGGTCAGCATTTTCTGAGAGTGGAATTTTTTCGTAAAACCAACGTGGTAAAGAAGATTTTTCTAGAGTGGTCATGGATTTCGACTGTGTCAGATTATTTCCATATTCTATTTTTCCGAAAAGTCTCAAGTTTTCAACGCGCTCAAATTTACTTATGATCGAGGCTTTTTCGATTTTGTCGTACCAACTTTCCGTGGAATTTTTTCGCCCCGTTTTTTCTCCCAGAATATAAAGATAATTTTCAGCGCGAGTCAGAGCAACATACAACAAGCGATGAGATTCTAAATGTCGCTGTTCTTCCGCTCGCGACAATAATTCGTTCAGCTCATCGACGAATTTAATGCTATCTTTCTTGAAGAACACGAACAAATTTTCATCAGCGTCGGACAAAAGTTCGTTGGAAC
>JAFQBQ010000002.1 GCA_017416635.1 Alphaproteobacteria bacterium
GCCTCCATACGGAGGCTTAAAACATAACGAGGAACAATCAAATTATTGTTGAGAATCTTTCGTTGTTGTTAATTTCAAGAATTCAACATTCAATCCCCTGACCGCGTAGAACCATAGCAACAAGATAACTACGAAAATTCCCGCAATTACCGGAGCTAATTCTGCTAATTTCGATCCGATAAATATCAAATTTAACAAAACGAAGTTGATCGCAGCACCGCCAGACTTTCCGGCTCTTCCACCGATAACGTCGACAGCGGCTTTTCCTTTGGACTTCAATTCATCATCCAATGGAATGTAGCTCATTTCTTTCGTAGAATCGAACAGGGAGTATTTCACACCTTTCGCTAACACGTTTTGTGCTAATCCCATGTAAGCAATCACTTCGAGAATGCTCAATGAACAGCAAGCACCGACTACTGGGCTTAAGGCCTCTTTGAAAATAATGCAGGCGAAGAAAATCAATCCTGTAACAAACACCATTAACGGAGTTATCATCGCGGCAGTGAACCAAGAGCAACGACGCAAAATGTTAGCACCGACTAACATAAAGAAGATCGTGGCGCCGCCAGTCCAAATTTGCAACCCCCCCATGAACCCGCTGAATTCTTCTTTCGTCGGGCAGAGCAATCTAACCTGATCTTTCCACATAACTTCGACTAAGTTGATGCTGATGCCATAGCAAACGACTAACAAAACGATATAGCCGAGATACTTTGAGTGCAGAATGTAATTCATACTCTCACCCAAGCTTAACTTAACTTTTTTCTTCGGCTTTTTGATTTCATCTGGATTAAAGAAACGAGGATCAGTTAACACATATTCGTTCAACCAATAATACAATCCAATGATGATCAAACAAACTGCAACGGTAATTCCACTGACCAAACTTACATCTTTTACGGTTTTCAAAACTTCTCCGGAAACAATCAACGCACCATTTGCGATAAATCCGAACATTGCATAAAATCTCTTTGATTGCTTCAATGAAGTTACATCATTCGCGAACCTCCAGAACATCAAGCTGATCATCGCGCTGCCCCAAAGTTCTGCCATTACATAAAACGACGAGAAAACCCATCCTTGAACCGGCGTTACCAAACTTTTTGCAAAGTCGCTGGTCATTGTAGATGTCCAGTCCGGAGTCAAAAAATCATGAAAAGGATAAAGAATCAACGCAAACAAAGCGAAATATCCAAGGAAAAACGAAGTTACGATATAGAAAACCGTATTTTTCGAAAAGATATTAGACAGCTTCGAATAAGCAATCATAAACAGAACAGCTGCAGGCAAGACAAACCAAAGTTTTAAAGTCGGAATGGTCTCTGCCCCCATATTCGTAACAACCAAAGAATCTTTTGTTCCTCTCATCACACTATAATTAAATAATATTCCCATCATCATTAAAGCCATAGGGAGGAACTTCTTAAGCTCGTACGAATAGATCGGCCAAAAAATCGACCGCCACCCAGTAAACTCCTTAGGCTCATTTTTACCATCAGCCATTATTGTCTCCTAAATTAATAACAAACGGAATAAGTATATAGTAACATTCTGTTAATTTCAACGAGTTTTTTTACTTATTTTGTCAATCAAACAGCCCGTTTTTATGTTCGCTGACGCTCTCTGTAACCAAAGATTTCGCTAAAGTTCCATTCGTATCAAAAATTAAAACAATCTTTTTCTGAACATCTTCCGTTCCCTTCGTAAAGAAATTTAGTAACGGAATATAATTTCTTTTTAAGTTGGACTTATTTATATGCAAATATACCCACTTTTCACGCTTAGTCTCATCGTTATAATCTATATCTGAAGGATCTCCGAGGTATTTCCGAGCATCGCTTCTCGTCGTAATATTGTCGTTAATAATCTGATAGAGCTCCGCTTTTGAAGACTGAGCCAACTCTTGGTTACCAACACTCTCACCTTGAAAAGAACATCCAGCCAACATTCCCAAAACAGACAAATACACTAAAGCTTTCACTTTTTTTATCATAAAACCCTCAATTTCGATTCTTACCATGCGAACATCGGGAGGGTATCATACTTACTATTGCAGTACAATATTATTGTAGAATAATCAGATGGTTTTGTGTTAGCATACGCCGTTGTGAATATTAGAAAGGTTGCGGATTGATAATGTTATCGAATTATTTGTTTCGAATCGTAGCATTTGTTTTTATTCCATTCCTTGCCGAAGTAATAATTCGTTTGTGGCAAAATACATTATCTTTCAATTTTGCTGCGATTTCATTTTGCGTGGCTTTAATTAATATCATTCCATTTATATCATTTCCGAAATTTAAAAAATTCTGGACTTGGTTTTATTTTTCGCTCTTCTATATTCCAACACTCGTCGAAATCTGCCATATATTTTTATTTGTCGGAGATATCGGCATATTAGCTTTAAAAGCCGTTTTCGAAACAAATATTTCTGAAGCCGAAGAATTTATCAAATCGATCCTAAATTGGAAATTTTGCAGTTTTCTTTTTGTGGTGTGCTCTATTTTCGTTTCATCATTGATTTGGACATTGCGTAGCGACTCAGAAAAATTCAAAATGAAAAGCTGGTACAAATTTTTAATGATATTGTTCGTCATAGGTCTGGTTGCATCTTGTTTTGTTCATGATAAATACAAACCTGTCGCCGCAAGAATTATAAAAGCATTCTCATATTATTTGGATGAGAAAGATTTTATAATCGAATGCATAAATTCTCGAAAAAATTTTTCATACGGAAATATTCTCGACACTTTAAAAACCGATGAGAGAAAAACTTATGTCGTTGTAATAGGTGAATCTGCAAACCGCAATCACTTATCATTGTATGGATATAAAAGAAACACTACTCCGCTTTTGAATCAAATAAAAAATGAGTTAATCGTATTTAATAATGTCGTTTCGGCGCACTGCCAGACTCTCGAAGTATTGAAAGAATCACTAACTTTTGGAAATTTTTCAAATGGAGACGTAATTTCATTTTTCAAAGCAGCCGGATTTAAAACTTTTTGGATATCCAATCAATTTAACGGCGGACGCTGGGATAACATTATCGCGATTGTCGGGCAATCCTCCGACGTAAGTAAATTCATAAACCAAAGCGATACTCAATCAACAAACGGACAATGTTTTGATGAGTTGCTGCTTGAACCTTTTCAAAATGCATTAAATGATTCCGCTCCGAAAAAAATTATATTCGTTCATCTGCTTGGCTCGCATTCAATTTATAAAAACAGGTATCCCGACAATTTCGAAATATTCAAAGATCACTCGACAAAAAATTTACAAATTATAAGTGAGTATGATAACAGCATCGCTTACACAGATTGGATTTTATTTGAATTAATTCAGAAGCTCAGAAAACAAAATGTTTTGTCGTTTCTGCTTTACGTTTCCGACCATGGCGAAGATGTAAGAGATATTCCCGGCTGCACTTTTTTTCATTCTCCCGATGTCGCGACACCGCCGATGTTTGAAATTCCGTTTATAGTTTGGTTGTCGCCGAAATATCTTTCTTTGAATTCACAATTTGTTAAGAATTGGAACGTTAATAAGTTTTATAAGACGGATAAGCTGATACATTCTATAATTCAGCTGTCGCGTTTAAAAAACGATAAACTAAAAGAGAAGGAGAGCATCTTTGAAGATTAATTTGAAAATTTCGGAAATATTTTCTGCATTAATTCACTCTCTTGATGGACTGAAGTATCTCGCGAAAGAACGAGCATTTGTTCAAGAGATCATTTTCGGCATTGCTGTTTGTATATCTCTGTTTTTATCGTCTTCTCCGCTTATGAATAAACTTTACGTTTTTTCATCCTATTGCTTAATATTGATAGTTGAAGCAATAAACACATCCATTGAGACCACGATAAACAGAATATCCATGCAAAAACATCCGCTATCAAAAAAAGCGAAAGATATCGGCAGTACCGCTGTTTTTGTTACAATGATACATTTCGCAATTACATTTATTATCTTAATCAGGTTTTAGAAATAGATTTTTGCTCACAAAAAAGAAAAACGGCAGACCAAACGATCTGCCGTTCGTTAATATAAATCTAAAAAATAGTTATAATCTTTTCCAGCCTCCGCCTAGAGCTTTGCACAAATCAACAATTGCATTCAGCTGATTCTGTAACGCTTCAGCCAATTGCATTTCTCCAGACAATAATCCTCTTTCTACATCCAGCAAGTCGATTAAGCCGATTAAGCCTGCGTCTTTTTGCTTTTTCGCGATATCGTAGCTCTTTTTCAGCGCGTTAACCTGACGAGTGCGAGAAACTGCGATTTCTCTGCTCTTCCGGTTCGAAACTAATGCGTCTAAAGTTTCCTTAAACGCGTTTTGAACGGTTTTTTCATAAGACGCCAACGCCAATCTGTAATTCGCTTTGGCCATATCGCTCATGCAGCTCAATCTACCGCCTGTAAAAATAGGTAAATTTAAGTTTCCGCTGAAATTCCACATATCGCTTCCAGGACTAAACAATTTACCCAGCGTGCGGCTTTCAACACCA
>JAFQBQ010000108.1 GCA_017416635.1 Alphaproteobacteria bacterium
AATATCTGATATCGTGGTCAATGGACCGTTCCAAATTTATGTTGAGAAAAAAGGATTAATGCAGTTGGCACCTGTTAAATTTCGAGATGAAGCTCACCTTATGCAGATTGCGCAACGTATTGCAAACAGAGTCGGACGTCGTGTTGATACTTCGAGTCCGTTGTGCGATGCTCGTCTTCCTGATGGAAGCCGTGTTAACATCGTTGTTCCTCCAATTGCCTTGGATGGTGCTTCAATTTCAATTCGTAAATTCTCCAAAAAAGCTTTGGATTTGTGGGCTCTTGCGAAAAACGGAAGTTTAACAGAGGAAATGGTGGAAGTTTTGCAAATAGCATCAACTTGCGGACTTAACATTATCGTCTCAGGTGGTACGGGTTCAGGAAAAACGACAATGTTAAACGCGTTATCTCAGCTGATTGATCCTCGAGAACGTATCGTGACTTGCGAGGATGCTGCTGAGTTGAAATTGCAACAGCCTCATGTGGTTCGACTTGAAAGTCGTCCGCCAAACATTGAAGGCAAAGGTGAAATTACCATTCGAGACTTAGTTAAGAACGCATTACGTATGAGACCAGATCGAATTGTTATCGGAGAGGTTCGAGGAGAAGAATGTATCGACATGTTACAAGCTATGAACACCGGACACGATGGTTCCATGTCAACGATCCACGCGAACAGGGCAAAGGAGGCCTTTGTTCGTCTGGAAAACATGGTCGCCATGTCTGGATTCGGATTACCAAGCGAGATAGTGAGAACGCAGATAGCTGGTGCCGTCAATATGATCGTTCAAACAGAACGTTTGCATGACGGCTCCAGAAAAATTACGGAGATAGTAGAGGTAACCGGAATGTCGGAGAGAGGGGATATCCTATATCAGCATCTTTTCAAATTTGTCCCAGTAGGAGAGTCGGAGGATCACAAAGTTATCGGAAGATTCGATTCAGAAGTTGATCAGCCGGCTTTTCTGGATAAGGCGATTATGTATGGTTTGGATAAAAAACTCCTCGAAATTATGAAACGAGCTATAGAAAAAAGCGGGGGATCGGATCGAAATGATAGCTACAGTTTTTGATTTTTTGTTTTTTTTCATTGCATCGTTTTTGTGTGCATATGGTACTTTTGTGTTTATGGCGGATCACGGCAAGAAGTCGGATGAAGAAGAAAGCTCTGCGCAGCGATTAAACAGGAGATTAAAAATCTTGTCGCGTCAGCAAGATGAATTGTTGGAAAGTGCAAATACGAAAATTTCAACATTTATGAAAACTGATAACCAATTTTCTGATGTTGGGGATATTGAGCATAACACGATTATCGATCGAGTTCGCGCATTTATGAAAAAAGAAGGTCTTACCGAAATGAGCGTAGGGCATTTCTTGATTTTTTGCGGAGCTGGCGGTGTAGCAATGAGCACCGTTATTTTGTATTTCCATTTTTTGAACGCTTTGACTGGTATTCCTGTGGGCATGTTCATCGGAGGGTATTTGGTTTTTAACTTTTTGAAAATGCGAGTCGAGCAAAAGAAAACTTTATTCTTGCAGCAATTCCCAGATGCAATAGATATGATGATTCGAGGTGTTAAAGCAGGTTTGAACATCGGCCGAATTATGAAATTGGTTAGCATTGAAGCAAAAGATCCTGTCGCGGCGGAATATAAAATTATCAGCCAGAAGATGGACTTAGGTGTCGCGCCGGAACAAGTTCTGTTGGATGCTGCGGACAGAATAAATCTCGAAGAATTTAGATTTTTAGTCGTTGCGTTGATTTTGCAAATGGAAAACGGCGGTATGTTAGGCGATATTTTGGCCAACTTATCAGGTATCGTTCGAAAAAGATTAGAGCTAGGTCTTAAATTAAAGGCAATGTCTGCTGAAGCAAGAATGTCCGCTATCGTTTTAAGTGCACTGCCTTTTGCTTTCGCCGGAATTATGGCAGTGTTGAACCCTGCTCACTTAACAGAGTTTACAAAACCAGGCTCAGGACAAACTTTGCTAAAAATTATGATAGTTCTTTTCTCTACGGGATTATTCACAATGATAAAAGCTACGAAAATAAAGGTGTGATATGCGTGAAGATTTATTAGATATTTTATCGGTTTTTTTAGCCTTTATTGTATTTCTCATAATTAAGCCTTATGCAAATGTTTGGGCAACTCAATTTATCAGTAAGGTCAGATTAGCCACTCGTATAAAGAAAGTCGGCGTGCAAAGTGAAAAGAATGAAGATGGAGTAGAAGACCTTGATGATGAAAGCATTGGTTTGAGCAAGAAAGGTCCAACTTTTGGTGATAATGCTTTATTCAACTTTATTGCGGAGAAAAATCCTGAATATATTGAGAATATGAAACAGCTATTGATCAAGGCCGGAAGGAGAGATGATGCAGATTTGGAAGAATTCATGAAATCAAAATTTATTTCAGGACTTTCTCTTTTTATGATTTTCTTTTTGCTGACTTGGACAAACGATTTCGACATGCCTTTGTGGGGCGCCGCACTCGGAGGTATAGTAGTTGGAGTTATAGGGGGAGATCGTCTGACAGATTTGAACATGGAATTTGAGTCCAATCGGAGAAAGGAAGAAATAGACAGAGGAGTTCCGGACTTGGTCGACCTCTTGGTTATTTGCGCAGAATCTGGTTTGGACTTGAACAGCTCCATTCGAAGAGTTGCCCGTGAGATGAGAACTTCCAATCCAACGTTGGCAGATGAACTCAGCTTGACCGCAATTGAGATGGAAATGATCCCGGATCATAAGCAGGTTTTCACGAATTTGGAAAATCGAACAGATTGTTTGGAAATTAAAACTATATCAAAAACGCTAAGCCAATCTATAGAATACGGTTCTTCGTTGGGGGCATCTTTGAAAGATATCGCTATTGAATCTCGTCAAAAAAGAATGTTATTGGCGGAAGAAAAAGCGGCAAAAGCTCCGACGTTGTTAACTTTGCCTATGATGTTTTTCGTTATGCCGTGTTTATTCATCGTTATGTTGGGACCGGTTATTATCGGAATGATTAATTCTTTCAGTGCGAAGTAAAAAAACGTTGTAACTTTGCTGCTAATATATTAAAATCTCCCCTGTCTGTTCAAGGGAGATTTTTTGTATGGCTCGTGTAACTGTTGAAGATTGCGAGAGAGTTGTTCCAAACCGATTTGATTTAGTGATTTTAGCGGCGCAGCGCACTCGCCAGATTATTGCGGGAGAGCCGATTACGATTCCAGACAATCAAGAAAAAAAGCCGGTTATTGCGTTAAGAGAAATCGCAGCCAAAACGGTTTCGGTAGATAATTTAAAGAATGAAGCAATCCAGAGTTTCTGCTCGGTTATTCAGTCGACAGATGTTGAGGACGATTTGGATGAAATTGTCGAAGAGGATACCTACAATCCGTATGGTTCAGGAGATATGGTCGCTATTCCTCATTCAGCACCAGGTCAGGTAACCTTGAAAAAGGATGAAGAGGACGATTCTCGAGAAGAGATGTCAGATGAACTGAATTGAGGACCTTTTTAATCATTTAGGAACGGTTTCCGTTTCGTCATAGGTCGGTTTTCAGCTTGAAGTGGGCTTTTAGCGACATTTTTCGCCGCAGTCTTTTTTGGAGAAGTAATCTTGTTTGACTGCTGAGGATGAAGAGTAATTTTCAAACGGGATTTTTTCTCCTGTTGCGAATGATTTTACTACATAAGAGTGTATAGGATACTTTTGGGTAGCAGTAACATTTAAGTTCGAGCTACTTTTTGAATAATTCGGAACGTATTTGCGAATATTCTTGATTGATTCTAAGTCCTTAACCGTGAAAAAACTTCCCGAAGAACCTCTTGCTGAGCCAATTCTGGAGCTACTAGCAGGTTTTGGATATTGCTTCAACTTCTTCCATCTGCCTTTTTTCGCATTTCCTTTTGAAACTTTTTGAGAGGCGCTTCGCTTTTTTGATTTTTGCCGCGGACTTTCTTCATAATCATCATCTTCAGAATTGCCTCTACTTGCGACTTTTACGGATTTGCCGCCTTTCGCAATTTCCTTTTTCAATTTCTTGATTTCATTTTTCAGTTGCTCATTTTCGCTCATCAACTTATTGGCGGCGTTTCCACGAGCTCGGCTTACATTATTTCCGTCTATTCCAACTAAATTATCGACAATACTATCTATATGTTGCTGCTTTTGATCTTCATCAAATTCTTCTTCATCATTATAGCTGTCATCGCCTTCGGATGAATCATCTTCTTCATCATTTTGAGAAATATCTGAATCCTCATCAGACATTTCTTCATCATCCTCAGGTGCGGCCACGGCATATTCCTGATAAAAAGACGCAAACAACAAAGATACAATCAATAAAAAATGTTTCATGGGATAAATTTGGCATAAAATAGTTACCAACAGATTAAATTTTGATACAATATGTTTGTAAATTTTTAGGTAGGCGTATGAAAAAAATTATTGTAATGTCATCTTTGTTGGCTGGCGCGGTTTTATTGTTTTCTGGATGTGCGCGAAATATGTCCGCGAATTCATATAGCGCAAAAGCTATAAGTGGTCAGGCTATGGAATCATATCCGTGCACTGTACTGAGTGTTCGCAAGGTAATGATTGAAGAAAGCGATTATCTCGAGGATAACAAAACGGGAGCATTGCTCGGAGCAGTAGCAGGTGGAGTCGGCGGAAATATGATCGGACAAGGCAAAGGAAGAACTTTGGCGACAGGTTTGGGCGCGTTGGCAGGAGCTGCTGCTGGTGCGTATGCTGAGAAGGCGCTCAAGCAGCAAGAAGGTTTCGAATATATTGTTAGATTAGATAATGGTAAAACGAAAACAGTTGTTCAAGGAACTGATACGATTTTGGCTCCAGGACAGAGAGCTATTTTGATTGAAGGAAACGGACGCGCACGTTTAGTCGCTGCGGCGTAGTTTCTTGAAATAAACTGAATGTTGATAGATGAGAGAAAGCTAATTTCGGCGACGGAGCGTCTGAAAAATGGAGGGCTGGTAGCGTTCCCGACTGAGACGGTTTACGGCTTGGGAGGAAATGCTTATCGAGACGACGTCGTCGAAAAAATTTTCCGATATAAAAATCGCCCGCCGCTGAATCCAATTAACGTTTGTTATTCGTCATTTGCCAGAGCTGCTACGGATGTTGAAATAAATGATTTGGCAGAGCGGCTCGCAGAGACTTTTCTTCCTGGCCCGCTTACTATCGTTTTAAGGAAAAAATCATCTTCTAAAATTTCGCGTTTGTGTACGCCAGGGAAGGCTTCGATGGGGGTTCGTGTTCCTCAGAATGACTTAGCTTTAAAATTGCTCTCGGCGGTGGATTTTCCACTGGCAGCGCCAAGTGCAAATGTTTCGACAAAATTGAGTGCAACGACTCCGCAATCT
>JAFQBQ010000109.1 GCA_017416635.1 Alphaproteobacteria bacterium
GATTTTGCCTTTCCCGTTTTATTTGCAAAAATCTTGATTTTGTGATATATTTGAGACGGTTTATTTCTCGTTAAGATGGAATGAAGAAAATGATTAATGTTAAGACTAGCAAAAAAGTTATAATTGGCGCGGTTTGTGCGGTAGCTTTTATATCGATAATTGCCGCAGTTGCTATTAAATTGAAAGCTCCGAAGCCACGTGAAGAAGAAGGACCTCAAAATGTTATGGTTAGCGAGGCTGTTTTCGGGCCGGTTGAGAAATACGTTAATACCATTGGAACTTTAACGCCAAATGATTCTGTTGAAATCAAGTCTGAAATTAGCGCATCAATTAAAGATGTTTTGTTTGAAGAAGGCTCTATAGTTGAAGAAGGCGATTTGCTAGTTCAAATGGATGAATCGCTGGCTCAAGCGGAAGTCATGAACGCCGAAGCGCAGTACAAAAAAGCAAAGACTGAATACGAACTTTTGGATAAGTTAGCGGGGAAAGGCGCTGCAGCAAAAATCAAAAAAGATCAGTCGTTTGCTGAGATGCAGATGAGTAGTGCGAAATTGAATTCTGCAAAGATACAGTTAGAAAAATGCAAGATTTTAGCTCCGTTTAGAGGAATGGTTGGAATCAAAAATATCAGCAAGGGACAATTTGTGCAGGCGGGAACAGAATTAGTCAAGCTTGTTAACTGTCATCCTCTGAAGGTAGATTTCACAGTTGCCGAAGTTGATATTGAAAAAATTTTCGTAAGTCAGGAAATCAAAGTATCTGTCGGAAAAGATGATGAACAGTCGTACGATGCAAAGATTATCGCAATTGAACCAGAAAGCGACAGGATGAATCATTCGTTCAAGGTGAGAGCAGTTTTGGACGTTCCGGAAGATGTAGCGATTGGTTCTCAGATTTTAAAGCCAGGTCGTTTTGTAAAGGTGCAAATAGCTGTTGATGAAGGTATGCAAGGAATATTGATCCCTGAAAGCGCAATAGAAAAAGTAGGTAACGAAGATATGTTATATATAGTTTCCGATGGTGTTGCAATTCGTCGTTTGGTTACAGTCGGAATGAAAAAAGATGGTCAAGTTGAGATTATCACCGGAGTTAATGAAGGCGATCTGGTAATTACCAAAGGTCTGCAGGGCGTAAGCGATGGTCGTGAAGTCATTATTAGAGACGAAAATAGCACTCAGGAACTCGTCGATGCGTTCAAAAAGTACTACAAAGAGAAAAAGAAATAGGTAGGTTTCTATGGAACTCACTGAAGTCTGTATTAAGCGACCGGTTTTTTCGACCGTTTTGACTTTGTTAATTGTTATTGTCGGATTGGTTTGTCAGTGGCAGCTTCCAGTTAGAAAACAGCCAAAAATTGATAGATCAATACTTACCGTTAATGCCGAATATCGAGGAGCAAACCCTCGCGCGGTTGAAACACAAATTACGAAAGTTCTCGAAGAACATTTTTCCACAATTTCTGGAGTCGATGTTATAACTTCCAGTAGTAAAAACGAAGAGAGCGAAATTACTCTCGAGTTTAATTCTTCCCGAGATCCTGATGCCGCCGCATCTGATGTTCGCGACAGATTATCTTTGGCGAAAGTTTATTTGCCTTGGGGAAATCCCGAGCCGACGATTAACAGGAACGATCCTGATGACCATGGAAGCATCGTGATCACGTTTACAAGCGACAAGAGCGACGTCGATGAACTTCACGATTACGTAGACAGATATGTGAAATCTCGATTCGAAGTCATTTCAGGCGTCGGAAAAGTTATTTTAACAGGCGGAAACGTCAAGAAAATGAAAATTTTCCTCGATCCACAGCGCATGGCTGCATATGGATATACTCCAGCGGATGTTTTAGATGCCGTTCGTAACCAGCATATTCAAAAGCCTTGCGGAAGGCTTGTCAGCAAAGATCGAGAATACATGTTGCTGCTTGACGGAGAACTAAACAACGCGAAAGAAATGGATGAAATTGTCTTGCCGGCATTAGATGGCGGCAGCGGAATGATTAAAATTAAAGACATCGGACATACGGAATTGGTTCCAGAAGACATCAGATCAGGTTCTTGGTTTAACGGAAGAGAGTGTGTTGCGTTGACGATTTCGAAGCAATCAAACGCGAATCCTGTCGATTTAAGCGCAAACATAAGGAAAGCTTTACCTGAAATTAAGGACCTTTTACCAAAAGGAACTAACATGGTTGTGGCGATTGATGATGCTATCGATATAAGTGCTTCGATGAGAAACGTTTATCGGGCAATTTTCGAAGCGACTTTCTTAGTTATTGTCGTTGTCTTTTTGTTTCTGTGGTCGTTCCGCGCAACATTGATTCCTATAGTAACAATTCCTGTTTCTCTGCTTGGGACATTTGCGCTGCTGGCGCTATTCGGATTTTCAATAAATACTTTCACCCTCTTAGCTATGGTTTTAGCCGTCGGATTAGTTGTCGATGACGCTATCGTCGTGCTGGAAAATATACACAAGCAAATGGAAAAAGGCATGGATAAAATGAAGGCGTCAATAGTCGGTTCAAACGAGATTTTTTTCTCGATCGTTGCGATGACGCTAACTTTGGCATCGGCATATATTCCTATTGCATTGACTCCTGGAGATCTTGGAAAGAGTTTCAGGGAGTTTGCTCTGACTTTGTCGGGCGCCGTTATAATTTCTGGATTCGTCGCGCTGACTCTTTCTCCGATGATGTGCTCTCGATTACTCAGCATGAGCCGCAAACAGAAAGCGAAAGGACGCAGCAAGGAAATATCAGACAAACAAGAGCAAATTTTGAAAAAAGTCGATGATACATATCTTGATTGGCTGACTTATGCTTTGCAGCACAAATTGGTAGTACTTTCTATAGGTGCTGTAATTGCAATTGTCGGTGTTATCGCCTTGAATCTTATTCCTTCCGAAAGTAAACCTGTCGAAGACCAATGTTATTTACAAGTTGACGGACATGCGCCAGTCGGAGCCAGTTTTGAGTTCGTGAAAGAGAACGCAATGAGAGTCGACGCAATTTTGGCTCTTACCCCGTTTGCTGAAAATAGATATATAAATGCCGATCCAAATAAAATAGAAGGTGGAATTTGGTTGGTCGATTGGGATAAAAGAAACATGGATGTCAAGCAGATTTCCGATAAAATGAATCCAGAATTAGCAAAAGTTGCAGGAATTCAATGTACGTTATCTCCTGGAAGCAGCGTGTCCGATAAGCCAATTGTTAATTTCATTCTACAAACTAACCAAGATTTCGAATATCTTGAGAAATATGGATATCAGTTTTTGTCGTATGTTCGCAGTAAATATAACGGATTTAGCAATGTTATAACTTCGTTGGTTCCTCGGCAAAGAGAGTATATTATAAAAGTCGATCGCGATAAGATAGCTTCGCTTGGTATCCAGGTGCAGGATGTTGCAAACGCAATCGGGTATCTTGTAAAAGGCGAAAAAATCGGATGGGTCACAAGAGAATCCAAAAGAGATGAGCTTTTTATTCAAGTCGATCCCGAGCACAGACAAACGACTGAGGATTTGTCGAATATTTTGGTTAAATCTCGACTGAATCCGAAAACAAGAGATGAGTCGGTTGCGTCAAAGATGATTCCGATAACGGATGTCATAACTATAAGAGAAAATCTTGCGCCAACGAACCTATATCACTTCAACAAAATGTTATCTATTAGTTCTTACGGATATTTGTCCGACGAAAAGAGTTTGGGTGAAGCAATCGAAGACTTAAACCTTATGAAAAATACAAAACTGCCGTCGACTATTCAGCTAACGTTCTCAGGATCGACAAAAACATATCTTGAAGAAAGTTCTATGATAGTATTTATTTATGCTCTGGCGTTGATTTTCGTATTCTTGATACTTGCTGCGCAATTCGAAAGTTTCTTAGATCCATTAATCATTATGTTCAGTGTGCCATTTTCGATTACCGGTGCGCTTGTTACATTGTGGATTGTTCCCGATTGCACATTGAATATTTATTCTAAAATCGGATTGGTTACACTTATCGGATTAATTACAAAGCATGGAATATTGATAGTTGATTTCGCAAATAGGATGCGAGCAAAAGGAAACGAAGCTCTCGAAGCTGTTAAACAGGCTGCGTATTTAAGATTGCGACCGATTTTAATGACAACTTTTGCGATGGTCATAGGAAACGTACCTCTAGCTCTTGCAACAGGAGCAGGAGCTGCTGCTCGGAAACAGATCGGATGGGCCATTGTTGGAGGAATGTCCATTGGAACGCTGTTTACGCTTTTCGTGGTTCCAGTCATGTATTTGATTTTTTCCAGATTCAGAGAAATTGATCCGAAGATGTATGAAAACAACTAAAGTTGTTATCGGCAAAGAAAAAATGTCGTATACTGTTACAGTTGATTGGAATGTTCGTTTATGAAGTTAAATAATTATACTGTCGGAGAAAGTGTACTTCGTCCATGGGGAAGTTGGAAAGTTGACGAAGTCGGAGATGGTTTTGTAAAGAAAACTATAACTGTTAGTGTTGGCGGATGTTTATCCTTGCAGTCCCATAAACATCGATCTGAATGTTGGATAATAGTTCAAGGTCGCGCAGAAGTTACTTTAGATGAAAAAGTTTTCGTTGCAGAGACCGGTACAGAAATTAACATTCCTGTTAATGTTAAACATCGTTTAAAAAATGTCGGAGAAAATCTTCTGATAGTATCAGAAATCCAAACTGGCGAAATTCTGGATGAAGATGACATCGTAAGATATTCTGACATTTACAATCGCGACAAAACTGTATTTATTGCAGATATGGATGGAACTTTAACTCCGGCTCGTCTTCCAATGGAAAAAGAGTTTGCTGATTTTTTTGAAGATTTTCTCCAAAAGCATATTTTTTACGTCATTTCAGGTTCAGATTTAAAAAAAGTTGAAGAGCAACTTCCTCAGCGTATCATAAACAAATGCGCAGGAATTTATTGTTCAATGGGAAATGAGTTTTATCAAAAAGGTCAGCTGATTTATCAGAATAGTTTTTCGCCGGAAAGTTCCTTGATCGAAAATTTACAAAAATACAGATCGAACACAAAATATCCTGGAGAACTTTTCGACAATTATATTGAGCAACGCGTTGGAATGATAAATTTCAGCGTTATTGGTCGCGATTGTCCGCAGGAAGCGAGAGTTCAATATAAAACCTGGGACGATGGACACAAGGAACGTGAAAAAATCGCCGAAGATTTATCGAGATTGTATCCGGATTACGATATTTCCGTCGGAGGAAATATCAGTATCGATATCGTTCCACATGGATTCGGTAAAGAGCAAGTTGTAGAGAAATTAAGAAAGATATATCCTTACGAGAAAATAGTTTTTTTGGGCGATCGAACCATGGAAGGCGGAAACGACTATTCCATAGCACAAGAATTGTTAAAGCTTGAAAATACGCAAGTTGTCCAAGTGCAAGGTCCCGAAGATACGTGTAAGTTTTTGAGAGATTTTCCGCGATAGATTCGTAAGGTTTTGAGCTTTAATCGAGTCAGAGGCTAAAATCATATGTGCTAATGATTTCGCTATTATAAAACCAGTAGAGGTGATTACGATGAGTGATAAAATTCAAAAGCCTGAAAAAATCCTTGTTCGTGGAGCTCGAGTTCATAATCTTAAAAATGTAAATGTAGATATTCCGTTAAATAAAATTGTTGGAATCGCGGGCGTTTCAGGTTCGGGAAAATCTTCGCTTGCACTCGGCGTTTTGTATGCGGAAGGTTCGCGGCGATATTTGGAATCTCTCTCGACATATACTCGAAGAAGAATGACGCAAGCGGCCAAAGCAGATGTTGATGAACTTTTGTACGTTCCAGCGGCGTTAGCTTTGCATCAAAGACCTGCTGTTCCAGGTATTCGATCGACTTTTGGGACAGGCACCGAACTTTTGAATAGTTTGCGATTGATGTTTTCGAGGCTTGCAAGTCATAAATGTCCGAATGGTCACCATGTGAAACCTTCATTGAATGTTGCAGCTGAAAAAGAACTGATTTGTCAGGAGTGCGGAGAACATTTTTATGCTCCAGGAGCGGAAGAATTGGCATTTAATTCGCAAGGGGCCTGTCCAAAGTGTGACGGAATTGGCACAGTCCGAACCGTCGATATCGCAAGTCTTGTTCCAGACGAAAATTTAACTATCGACGAAGGCGCGGTTGCTCCGTGGAATTCTTTAATGTGGTCGTTGATGACGGATGTTTGCCGAGCAATGGGCGTTCGGACAGATGTTCCGTTTAAGGATTTAACGGAAAAGGAAAAAGAAATCGTATATTTCGGTCCAGCTGAAAAAAAACACATTTTTTATCATTCCAAAAGTACGAATCAAGCTGGCGAACTGGATTTTACATATTTTAATGCGGTTTACACTGTCGAAAATGCTCTTGCGAAAGTTAAAGATGAAAAAGGAATGAAGCGCGTCGAGAAATTTTTGAAAGAAGATGTTTGTCCGACGTGTGGCGGTACGAGATTATCGGAAAAAGCGAGGGCTCCAAAATTGCGAGGTCTTTCTCTCGACGAAGTTTGCAAAATGACTTTGTACGAATTAATCGAGTGGGTAAAAGGCGTTCCAAATTCTTTGCCGATTGAAATGCGTCCTATGGCAGAAGCGATTTGCGAGTCGTTTTTTGTAGTTGCAAAAAGATTGATGGATTTAGGTTTGGGATATCTAACGCTTGACAGAACGGCTTCGACTTTGTCGACAGGCGAACGTCAAAGAATGCAGCTTGCGCGCGCAGTTCGAAATAGGACGACCGGTGTTTTGTATGTTCTCGATGAACCTTCGATAGGATTGCATCCAGCAAATATCAAAGGATTAAACGCGGTTATGCACAACCTCGTTGCAGATGGAAATTCTGTAATTCTAGTAGATCACGATACGCAAATTTTGTCGGAAGCTGATTGGATAGTCGAGCTTGGTCCTGAATCAGGCGCGAACGGCGGTCAAATCATAAATGAAGGCACAATAGAAAAAACTATTCAAAATCCTAATTCCAAAATCGGCGCGTTTTTATCAGACAAAACGAACAGAATTGTTCGTCCGCAAATTCAGAAATCTGAAATTTTTAAAGACGGCGATATCATATTGAGCACTTCTAAAATTCACACAGTGAAGCCTCTAAATGTAAAAATTCCAAAAGGTCGGTTGACTGTCATTACGGGAGTTTCAGGTTCAGGAAAAACAACTCTAGTTTTGGAGAGCCTCATTCCCGCGTTAGAAAACAAATTGTCCGGTAAAAAATTGCCTGCACACGTGAACGACGTTCAGGCGGAAGGAATTAAGCGAATTAAATTAATTGACGCTACACCGATCGGAATTAATATTCGCTCCACAGTCGCAACTTACGCAAATGTTCATGATGAATTGAGAAAAATTTTCGCAAATACCGATTCCGCAAAAAAGTTAGGATACAAAGCGGGAGAATTTTCGTATAATTCCGGCTCGCTGAGATGTCCAACTTGCGACGGAACAGGAAGTATAAGCCTCGACGTTCAGTTTTTGCCGGATGTTGATATTCCTTGCCCGGATTGCCAAGGCTCGAGATATTCTAAGGAAACCGAAAAAATAAAATATGTGACCAAATCCAACGAAACTTACACTTTGCCGCAAATAATGGCGATGGATATAAATCGCGCGCTTGCAGCATGTAGGGATATTAATTCTGTAAGCCAAAAACTTAAATTGCTGAGCGAACTCGGTCTGGGGTATTTGACTTTAGGGGAATCAACGACGAGTTTGTCCGGAGGAGAAGCACAAAGGTTAAAATTGGCATATGAAATGGGCAGAAAACAGGAAGATACTATTTTTGTTTTCGATGAACCGACAATTGGACTGCATCCTCTTGATGTTCAGACATTGATAGGCGTGTTTCAGAAGCTCATTGAAAATAAAGCGACGGTTATCGTGATCGAGCACGATCTTGATGTAATCAGAAACGCGGATTACATAATTGACATGGGGCCTGATGGCGGAGAAAAAGGCGGCGAAATTGTTTTCGAAGGAACTCCAGCAGAAATACGCGATTGTCCCAAAAGCAAAACAGGGAAGTTTTTGAAAGTTTAAGAATCCCTGTGACAAAAACGAATCATCAGCTGGTGCGATCGGTGAGAGTCGAACTCACGACCCCGAGATTAGGAATCTCGTGCTCTATCCATCTGAGCTACGACCGCAACGCGGTTCGAATTTTACAAAAAAAAAGGAATACTCTCAAGGATGTCGCGAATTTTCTTTTGAAAATGTTCTTATGCATACTGAAAATTCTACTACAGTGCCTAAAATTGAGAAAAATCGAAGCAAATTCTATTATTTATAAGATATTTTCCAAATATTAATGTTTAATTTACCATTTCGTAGAACAATACTCTACATAAAATGCTTTAAATGGAGAAAATTATGAGGAAAATGCTACTATCTGCGATCTGTTTGGGAATATTTTCTTATACCTCTGTAGATGCTGGACTTCTAGATAAGATAAAGAATTCTAAAATAGGTCAGTTTGCAAAAAACGCGGGAGAAAAAATTAAGAATTCTAAGGTGGGGCAGAGATTGAAGAATTCTAAAGTTGTACAGGCACTCAAGAAAGTCGCATCGGTTCAAATAAATAACAAAGCCACTCGGTTATTTGGCACATTAAAGAAGAAAATTTCTAATGTAATTAACTCGCTTAAAAATAAAGGTCTGTCAACAGAAACCGTAACTAGAATAAACACAGATGTAACGAATATTAACAATAGAGTAAATTCAATTCAAAACCAAGGCGTTTCGAATATGCCATTTACGTCCCTTCATGAAAATGTAGAAAGTATAAGCACAAGTTTAAATGATATTAATGAAGCGACTGTGGGATTAGATGTTTCAACAAGTGGTGCCGTAACAGTGGTTAACCAGTTGAAAGGAATTATCAAACAGATGGGGGTAACCATCGATAATGCTAAAGAAGCCAATCAAGAAGTTATTAATGCTGTCAATAATTCCATCGATCCTAACTTAACGGATGAAGATAAAAATCAGATTTCTGCTTTAACCAGTAGTATATCTACTTCGTTGGATAGCATAAAAACTACGACAGATCCGCAAACGTTTGTTAAGGATGCGACAAATCTAAAAAACGCGATGACTGAATTGCAAACTAGAGCAAAAAATCTCAACAAAGATAATCAATTGTATCAGAGTATGACTGCCTCGGCTTCAGCATTAGATTACGTCGTTAACAGACGTATGAAGATGACAGTCAATGAGGCAGTAAAGTCTCTCGATGAGATGGGAGCAAACCTCGTAGATGCAAAACTAGGTGAAGGAGCGGATGCAGCTATAGACGCAAGTACAGATGCCCAATAAATGTAGCCTGGAGCGAGTGAATAACAGTTTTTTTCATATAATCTCCGTAACTTTCGGGACGACAGAAATGCCGCCCCGATTTTTTATCATATGCAATTTTTCTGGCCTCACTCATAATTTCAAACGGCGAAATTTTTCTAAAAGCATAGGTCTCGACTTGATTTTTGAGAACGAAATTTTTAGATTACGAACGTACTTTATGGTAAATCGATTAAGGATCAGCAGTGTCATTTCCCCGCTGATGATTTCTTCGTTTGGGTTACCATTTCGAAGCGCAGGATAGTGTTTCACTTAGAATAAATTTACATAGTGGAGATTAAAATGATCAGATTAAGACCATATAAATCATGTGATGCAGAAGAAATTATATCTTGGATTAAGGATGACGCGACCTATATGCAGTGGAGCGGAGGAAGATTTGGTCCGTTTCCGATTACTCCAGACAATATTAATTCAA
>JAFQBQ010000110.1 GCA_017416635.1 Alphaproteobacteria bacterium
GACCGCGCTCACAATGATTGATGCGGATATTTCTGAGTGTTCGAGTTCGATAAATTCAATCAATAACACCGTTCAAAATCTGGATGCAAAATCTTTGAGGATTCCGACTGAGCTTGTCGGTCAAGTCAATACGGAACTAACAAACATTCAGCCGAGACGATATGTTGTCATGAACGAAGATGCTTCGGGATTTTCTACTGTTGAAGGTGGTGGCGGCGAAGGCGGAAAAAAGGGCGAACTCCTAGTAAAAAAATCGGATAAAAATTTCGATACGATGTGGATTGATCCGAGAGCAATTTTGAAAAAATCTCCAACAGTGAAGGAAACAATTTCAGACGTTCAACTTCCGAACAACGGCACGATGATTTTGAATGATTCTGTTGAAAGTGAAAGTATAGATGATGTGCCTCGGCATGGATTAACTCAACGACAGATCAATTCAGACACTTCTGCCGATTCATCATATACATATATATTGTGCGATACTATTGATGATACAGCCGAAGACGAATCTGACATTGCAACGAGAGAAAAATTCGGCCGAGTAAAAATCGGTTCTGGAATAAATGTAAACAACGGAGAGATTTCTGTACCTGTTATTGGCGTTGCTTCCGAAAATAATTTCGGATTAGTGAAAATCGGTTCAGGTCTTAATGTAAATGACGGAGTTGTTTCAGCGCAAACGTACACTCATGCGGATCACGAAAATTTCGGAATCATAAAACCAAGTGAGGATTTTAATTTTGACTCCAGAGGTGCGTTGCAATTAGCCAATCGAAGCGAAGACATCATTTATCAGAGAGCAGCAAAAAATATTGTTGAAGATGGTGTGATAAAAATCGTTCCGACTTGCGCATATTACAGAGCTTTCATAGATTCCGACACTCAATTTTCCTTTGACTGGGGGGACTTTGTTCCGAGGTCAGATATAGCTTTTGATTTGGAAATTGTTTCGGATGGAACTTACGTCGTAAATTTTGGTTCAAACGTAATTTGGGAACTTCCGTGCGCCGGAGTGAATGCAGGAACGACAATAATTCACTTTGAGAAACAATTCGGCATTTCCTCTGTGCGAGGCAGTCTGGTAAGCAGCTCATACAAACAAATCAAAGACTTAATGTATGATGATACAGATGATATTCAGGCAGATTTAATTTGCGGAACAAACGGCTGTGTAGATAATTTATCTTATATTTTTACACCTCGACATGCCGTTTATCACGATGGAGGATACACGGGCAACTCCTCTTCCGAAGTTATTTTGTACGTCGATTTTATGCGATCAACTTTTGTTGATAATATCTGGCTATGGCCTGGATTTAGCAGCAGCTTGACCGCCCAGTTTTTTGTAATTGAAGGATCTGTAGATAGACAAAACTGGACAATATTGTATGAGGCAGAAGCAGGCTCGCAGATTATAGATACGGAATTAAAACTGACGAGGACAGGACATTTTCGACATTATAGATTGCGATTTTCCAAAAATTTCAGACTTCGGGGCTTTAAGTTCTATGGCTATTATGTGGAAGATGAGCTTTTTGAGTGGGTAAAAGTATTCCCACAGCTAACGGAAAATTCCTCCAACGGTTACGTAATAACTTCAAGTGGAACAAACGATGGAGCTTTGAGCAACATCACGAATAACAGTATTTCGAGTTACGCTAATTTTTCAACTAAAGATGAAAACGGAAAATACTGGATAAAGTATGAACTTCCTGAGGCAGAAGTCGTGAACATGATCGATATTGCTTCGCATAGGGATTCAGCAGATAGATTCCCAAAGTGGTTTAAAATTGAGGCCTCCAACGATGACCAAAATTGGACTCTTTTGCTGGAAAGAGCATGGCTATCTTATTGGAATGGTGGGACAACTCAGCAATATTATATAGAAAATTCAACAGCCTACAAATATTACAGATTCACTCCGATAGAACTTTCTTCAACTGAATTTCGTCTTGCGAGGTGGCGGTTATATCGCAAAGTCGATGGAATTCTTTCTTCCAAAGGCTTTATTCCTTCTTTAACGTCAACATCTCAAGGCGGATATGAAGTCAGCGCAAGTTCTCAATATAACGGAGATCATTCAGTTCTTTACGCTTTTGATGGAAATACTTCGACGAGATGGGCAACGATAGATGGAGACACTGTTGGCGGATGGATTCAGGTAAAATTTCCAACAGAAACGCTTTGTACAGCGGCTTGGTTAACTGCAAGAAATGATTCATCTTATGGCCAAGCGCCGAGCGCGTTTAAAATTTTGGGTTCGGTTGACGGTGAAAATTTCGACACCATAAAAACAATTGCAAATCAAGAATGGACACAAGGCGAGCAAAAGATTTTCGATTTCTATAACACGATTCCTTATTTATATTATCGAATTGAAGCAGTGACCATTCAAAACGGAGGCAGCTATTTCGGCCTATCTGAAGTGAATTTTGGCACACGAGTCCGAGAATACAAACGAGTGCTAAATACATATCGTAAATTAACTCCGGTAATGAGTGCCAATTCGCAAGACGGATTTGTTGTGACAGCAAGCGACACTTATTCCGGCGGAAGAGTTTATTTTCCGTATTTGGCTTTTAACAATGTCATATCAGATTCTGAGTCATGGACGGTACGTGCTCAATCAGGTTGGATTCAAATTGAACTTCCCGAAGCTGATAAAGCAAATATGTTTAGAATGTCTGGAGGATTTTCAAACGAAGAACCTGATTCATTTGTTTTATATGGCTCAAATGATGGCGAAAATTATGATGAATTACTAAATTCAGGTGCGCTTACTTGGACTCATAATGAAACGAAAACTTGGAATTTAGAAAATAATACAGCTTACAAATTTTATAAAATCGAAGCGGTAAATACGAAGAAAAATTTCATCACAATTTCCGAGATACAACTAATCGAACAAATTACAACTAGAGAGTATTGATCATGGCTACCAAATTTACATTTCCGAAATCACCGCAAATTGGAGACAGAATAGAAATTGTTTCGATATCCGAAAACAAATTACCAATAAATTTGGTTGGAAATTCTGAAGCAGGTAAAAATTTAGTTTTGGTATTCCCTGATCAAACTTACTCGGGAACAGCCGACGGAACAACGCCAATCGCGACAATTACTGAGAAAAATACCGTCTATACTTTCAAGTGCGTAACGGCGAAAGATGCTCACACTTGGCTTTTAGAGGGAACTTGTTTGAATTCAAAAATTAATGCCTTGGATGCACGTATTGCAGCCATTGAAACAGCTTTGGAGGCGATGGTCGGAGAATGATAACACCAAATTGCCATTATCCATTGCCGAACAAAAATCACGATGTTGTCGATGACATCAATGACTTGCGCTCAACGTTTGGCATGATTGATGACGATGTAACGAACACCGAAGAAGGAATCGAAGAATTATCTGAAACGGTTTCAGATTTAGAAAATCGAGCAGTACATCTACCCTATTCAGTGGAGAATTCTGAAATCCAAAATATTTCTGCAAACCGATATTTAGTCGTTAATTCTGGTGGTGATGGTTTTGAATGTTTAGACGGCGGAGGCGATGCCGGTGGGAAATTGGGGCAGTGTTCAGTTAAAAAGACAGGCGCAAATTTCGATGCTGCTTGGGGAAA
>JAFQBQ010000111.1 GCA_017416635.1 Alphaproteobacteria bacterium
GGATATCGTCAGAAAGTTTTTTTAATTGATCTTCGGTTATTTCTTTATTTTTTTCTTGACGTTTCGCTTCGTCCATTCCTTCACGCCGAATATTCCGAATCGCAACTTTTGCCTGCTCCGCGTATTTGCTCGCAAGTTTGCAAATCTCTTTTCTTCTTTCTTCGCTAAGTTCAGGAATCGCGATGCGAATTAATTGGCCGTCTACCATCGGACTCAATCCCGCCGGAGAATTTCTGATAGCGATTTCTGTTGGCTTTATTAAAGATGTATCCCAAACTTGAACGGTCAAAAGTCTTGCTTCAGGTGCGCTGACCGTTCCGACTTGCTGCAACGGAACCATGCTCCCATACGCTTCGACCATAACGTTATCTAAAATAGATACGGAAGCTCTGCCGGTACGCAACCCGCCAAAATCCTTCAGCAGATTATTAAAACTCGCAGTCATTTTCGTTTTTAATTTTTCCAACATCTTAACTCTCCTTCTCTAGGAAATTATGGAACATTTTCCTGTTCCCTGCAGCACTTTCTTTAAATTTCCTCTTTCTTTTAAAGAAAACACTATCAAAGGTATCGCATTTTCTCGAGCTAACGCTACCGCTGTCTGATCCATTACTCTGAGATTCTTTTCTATAACTTCTTGATACGATAATTTGCTCAAAAATTTCGCAGAACTATTTTTTTCAGGATCGGAATCGAACACTCCATCTACTTTTGTCGCTTTAATAAGGACATCGCAATTTGTTTCGAGTGCGCGCAACGCTGCAGCAGTATCAGTTGTGAAATACGGATTTCCAGAACCCGCCGCGCAGATAACAACTCTTCCTTTATTTAAGTGACGAACCGCCCGCCGTCGGAGATACGGCTCGCAAACGCTAGGCATGCTAATCGCAGACATCACTCGCGTTGGAACTCCGATTCTTTCCAATGAATTTTGAAAAGCTATCGCGTTCATTACGGTTGCCAGCATTCCGATATTATCAGCAGCGGCTCTGTGCATACCGTATGCTGCGGCGGAAACACCCCTGAAAATGTTTCCGCCACCGATTACAACACAAATTTCGATGCCGCCGTCGTGAGCCTCCTTAACTTCGGCTGCTATATCATCGACTGTCTGAACATCGAGACCGTATTCTAAATTGCCCATGAGAAATTCACCGGAAATTTTTAACAATATTCTCTGAAATTTCTCCATATGGGACTCCTTAATTTAATTGGGCAGCGACTTCAGCTGCGAAATCAGACACCTGCTTTTCGATTCCTTCGCCCAACACGAATTTTTCGAATCCAACAATTTTAATTGAAGCGCCGATTTCTTTTTCAGCCTGAGAAATAACTTCTTTAACTTTCGTCGTTCCGTCGATCACGAAAATTTGTTCCGTCAAAACGACTTCACCATAGAATTTGCTCAACCGACCTTCAACAATTTTCGAAATGAACTCTTCTTTCTTTCCGGAATTTCTTGCTTGCTCAGTTACAACATCTCTTTCTCTAGCGACCAATGCCGGATCCAAATCTTCAACATTCACCGACTTTGGAGATGCTGCCGCAATGTGCATTGCAATCTTTTTCCCGAGGTCAAGCAACTTCGCTTTGTCTCCGGTAGATTCAAGTCCGACCAAAATTCCGATTTTTCCCAAATTGTCGGAAATCTTATTGTGAACGTACGATGCAATAACGCCATCTTTTACGGACAAATGAGCGACTCTGCGCAATCCCATGTTTTCACCGATGATTGCAATCAAATTCGTCAACTCATCTGCAACGTTACGGCCTGTTCCAGGGTAATCCAAAGTTTTAAGCGATTCGATATCGGAATTATTTTTGTTAGCCAAAGCAACAGCCTCGTTAACATATTTTTGGAAAAGATCATTCCGCGCAACGAAATCTGTTTCGGCATTAACTTCAAGCAACGTGCCTTTTGTCCCGTCAACGCAAACGCCAACTAAGCCTTCAGCAGCGACTCTTCCTGATTTTTTGGCTGCGACCGAGAGTCCTTTTTTTCTCAACCAATCGATTGCTTTCTCGATATCACCTTCGCAAGCGACCAACGCCTTTTTGCAATCCATCATGCCTGCGCCAGTGCGATCTCTGAGAGCCTTTACTTCACTCGCTGTAATTTCTGCCATGATTTATGCCTCCTTATTTTCTTCGGATTCAATTTCAGAAGATTGTTCCGTCTCAACTGAATCTACTACAGGATTTTCCAATTCTCCGACATCAACTCCGGCTGTCGTCAAGCCTTTCTGAATTCCTTCGATGATTGCGCCTTCCATTGCTGAGCAATACAAATCAATTGCTCTCACGGAATCATCATTTCCCGGGATAGGAAAATCAACGGTAGTCGGATCAGAATTTGTATCACAAATGCCGATTACAGGAATCCCAAGAGTTCTCGCTTCCTCAACTGCAGTTTTATCTTGAATGATATCCAAAACGAACAACATCGACGGAATTCCGCCCATATTGCGAACTCCACCGAGAGCACGAGTTAATTTTTCAATTCTTCTTTCGATATTCAAAATTTCTTTTTTCTTTAAAGAAACGTTCGTATCTTGCAAGCGACGTTCCAAAGCATCTAATGTCTTGAGTGACTGAGATACAGTCTTCCAGTTGGTTAACATTCCGCCCAACCAACGATGGTTTACATAATACTGACCGCAACGCGTAGCTGCCTCCGCAACTCTTTCGGACGCTTGTCTCTTCGTCCCGACAAATAAAATACGCCCGCCGTTCGCTGCGATATCTTGCGCGACCTTCAAAGCTTCTTTGAACAAAGTTAACGTTCTATCCAAGTTGATAATATGGATTTTATCTTTGCTTCCGAAAATATATTGAGCCATTTTCGGATTCCAGCGTCTTGTTTGATGCCCGAAATGGACGCCGGCTTCCATTAAGGACTGTATAGATATTTTTTGCATAATTACTCCTTTTTCGGTTATACGGAAACGACTCTCAAACTAAAGCCGCTTCACGCGAGCACTCAGCTCATTCCTCTGTGAGCGACACCGAACTAATCGGACCGAATGGAACTTCAGCATGAAATCCCAAAACTCACATGTGTTATGGGTTGCTTATACCAATAAACTTTGAAAAATTCAATATAATTTGCGTTGGTATCTAATTTTTGGAACGTAAACAAAGGATAAACTTACTGCGCTGACGTTACAGTAACGTGGATTCTGTCCGAATACGTTCCAGCTGGGAAATTTTCTATAGACTCTTTTGCTTTAAACAATAAAGAAAATTCATACCTTTTAGAATCTTGCAGTCTTTCTTTTTCAATTTTGATTTTTGGATTATCTGCATCAAGTCTTCCAGAATGGCCGTCTTGACCTCTGAATTCTGCCGCATAAGCAATGGAATTTTGTCTGTCCTGAGTTTTTACTACCCAATTATTATCCGTAGTCACGGTTACTTCAACACTTTGTCCAGAGTTGGAGATTATTCGATAGTTTGACGGCACTCTTTCAAATAAGTCGATCGTTCCGCTATCATCTATCCTTTCGATATTGAGCTCGGGATCCACTACAGCTCGAAGGTTTAGAGAAACTTCTTTATCCGCATAAATCGATTGTGTACAAAAAAATGCCAAAATTAAACGACTAAGCGCCTTCATTTTTAATTTTATCAATTTATCAACCTATCTCACTACTAAGTTCTTGTTTAAAGATAATACATAATATAATTCTTGACAAGATCAATAAAATAATAAATTATCTTGTGAAGTGAGAACTTGCTTATATATTAAAATTGAGAATTTAAGATTAGGAGATAGATATGGTTAGGGTATTGGCAGTACTGTCGGTTGTTTTTTTGTCATTAATTGATGTTTGGAGTTTGAGTGTGGTTCCGTTCATACATGATTTTAATCCGGATAATATAGATGAGTGGGCTACACAGTATTATGTGGAAAACAAAACCGATGGATTTTTGGCTTTTATGCTAAGTACCTATCGCCGATTGCAAAATAAAGATGGTTCGGATAATCTTAAGTTGGATGATAAAA
Source organism: Alphaproteobacteria bacterium (assembly GCA_017416635.1). Taxonomy (GTDB): domain Bacteria; phylum Pseudomonadota; class Alphaproteobacteria; order UBA3830; family UBA3830; genus UBA3830. The sequence continues at coordinate 4,007 of JAFQBQ010000111.1, forward strand.
GTTTTATTGTTCAGCCTTCGCAGATTATTATTCCGCCACATAGTCGTCGTATTGTTAAGGTAGTGTGGGTAGGAAATCCTGAGTTTAAAAGGAATCCGAATAAGGAGCAGGCGTTTAGAGTTTGTATGGATCAATTTCCGATCAAAGTTAAATTGGAAAATGTTAAAACCGGCGAAAAGGAGACATTGGTTCTTAAGATGCCTAAGGAAAAGAAAGAAAATTTAGGTGGAGCGATAACCGTAACTTATGCTATTTGGACTTCGCTGTACGCTACTCCGAAAGATGCAGTTGCTAATTTGGTTGTTGTGCATTCAGATAGTAATACAATTACCATTGAAAATAAGGGAACTCGTCGTGGAGAGGTGTCTTCCATCGGGGACGTTGTTTGCGACGGAAAGCCAGTTAAGGATTGGTTGAAGAAAGAAGATTTGGATAGTGTTATTTTGGCAGGAACTACTTGCACATATAAAAAATCGCACAAAGTCGTGAAGGCCGTAAATAATAAATCTGATCAAGTCGGGTCAAAGATCCCTGCAGAAATCCCTGCCGGAGCAGATAAAATTACTCCTGCGAAGAAATCAAACAGGGTAAGAAGTCGAGCATCATAGATTTCTGTAGTGTGCAATGATAAGAAAAGAAAGAAATTACAGATTAATTCAGGTGATCTGCTATTTCTTTCTTTTTATCTTTTGCTCAGAAATTTTGGCGGCAGAGGAAGAACAAAAAAGTGATTCTGTTGTTGCCTCGAATTCGCAGGAGGAGAACGATAATGCATCCGATGCGGTGACGGTTGAAGAAAAGGAGGCGAGCGAAGAAGAGGGTGATCCTGTCGTTGTGATTTCGGATTTGGCTGATATGGATGATGAAGCTCTTTACAAATCTGTTTTTGGAGAAGTTGCTGAGCAAAAAAGTATTCTGCTGGATTATGACGTCTTAGTTGATGGCGAAAAAGTCGGTAATGCTCCGGTTTTTACGGGAAAGGTTAACAGAATTCAGGCCGCAGCTCTGAAAACTTTGCTGGAGAGCTTTTTAAAATCAGAAGATATCGCGCTTATAGATAAAAAAATGGACAAAGAAGGCTTTGTATCGTTTGATGATTTAACAAAATTGTCGTTCAAAACTCGTCTTAACAGACTTTCTTTATGTGTCGAAGTTTCTTTGCCGATTGAAAAGAAAAAAGTGAGAAGATTAGGTGAAAGTTCTTCGCGTCGCAGAGAAATTCCTAACGCATATCCTGCCGCAGTCAGTGCTTTTTGCAATATCAGAGCGGCGGAAACGTTTCACAAAGAGCACTCTTCTTATAATACGAAGGATTTAGTCCTAGCTCCTGCAATAAATTTATGGGGACTGTGCGTGGAAGGCAGTACTTCATACTCGCACTCATCAAACTACGATAAAAAAGGAAAATTTAAACGCGATTACACTACTGCAGTTTATGATTTCGCGAACTACAATACAATGCTTAGGTTCGGAGATGTTTTCAGCCATTCTTTGAGTTATCAGAGTGTTCCGCATGTTTGGGGAATTAACATCAATAAAGATATTCCGCGAGAAATGCAATCAAGTATGCGCAACAACATCCAAATCACTATTTTGCGAACTAGCACAGTGGAAGTTTATTCTGACGGGCATTTAATCAGAACGAAAACAAATGTTGCTCCGGGCACATATATATTTGACGATATTTCTTACAAGAATGGCTCCAACGACATAAAGATTAAAATTATTGATGACACTGGAAAAGAGCAGATTTTGGATGAAAGCTGCTATTACGAAAGCTCTTATGTTCCGAAAGGTGAATTTACGTTCGATGGAACTTACGGATATCCAGAAGTGAATAATCCAACAACAGGACGATACGATAAGAAGAACGGAATCATGTCAGGAACTATTCGTTATGGTTTACTGCCGTCAGTCGATGTCGGGTTTGGTATGCTGAAAAACAAAATAGGGAATACTACTTCATATGAAGTACGAAACAAGAATATTTTGGGAAGTTTTGATTTTAAATTCGCTAGCAGTAACTATAAGCAAGACGGAAAAAATATCAGCGGAAAGGTATTTTATACTCAATACGGCAGTCCATCATTTAGTTTAGGAACAGTGTCAACGGGATTTTCTTTATCTTATGAACGCGCTGACAATTTTTTTAAACCGTATTTATCGGAAACAGGTAAGAGCACTTTCGGCAGTTCCGACTCAACATTGCGTACTGAAGAAAATTTGCGCGGAAAAAATACTACATTTTCGTATGGAGCTTGGTTGAGTAATGTCCTCACATTAAATTTTAACTATAATGGTTCAGTAAAAAAATACCATGATGGGGCTTGGTCGAAAAATAGTTCATTCAGCATTTCCAAAGGTTTTAATTTTGATAATTCTTGGTTCAGTAATGGAAGTATCAGTGCAGTTTTTTCTAGAGAACATAAATCCGACAAAACATCAAGCAAGTCCTGGAGCTTGTATTGCTCGTTATCATTTAAAAATAATATTTCGTTATCCTGTGGCGTGTCGAAAAACGATAACGAACGAAGTGAATATGTCAGTTTATCGCATTATCCGGAGAGAACCGGATTCGGATACAATATATCAATGAATAGATCTAGTTCTTCCAAAAGTCTTGGAGCGAATATGCATTATTCGCATCACTTGTTTAGAGGAAACGTTTCTCATTCGAGAAATAATCTTGGTTCGAGCTCTACAAACGTCGGATTGGAAACAGGAATATTCTTCGCGGACGGTCGTTACGGTATAGCACGTCCGATCAATTCTGACGGAGGCTTTGTCATTGTTACGCCGAAAAAAGCACTTGCTGACGAAACTTTGAAATTTGTTGATAACGATTCAGAATCGGGATTTTTGGGCGGAGGTGCTGTTGTACCTAATTCTAGGGGGACTGCATCAACAGCTAGATTAAATTTAAAAGATTTGCCGATGCGATTAGATGTGAAAAAAGATACAATAGTCTCGTATGGAGAATATAAACGCGGTTTCGTCGCTGATGTTGAAGCCGAGGGTTCTTATACTGCCGATGGATATTTGATTGATTCTGATGGCAAAGGTTTGCCGCAGATTACGGGATATGCGATTCATACAACGGATATTACCGCGAAACCGATTGCTTTCTTTACTAATAGTAACGGGCGTTTTGTGTTAACCGAATTAATTCCGGGAAAGTATAAAATCAGCATAAATGTTGAAGGATATGGAGATGTCGAAATTGAAATTAAGGGAGAGAACGATGAAATTATTCACTTGGGTAAAATCGTTTGCAATAGTTCGGATTAGTTCCATTCTGTTTTTATCGATTCTGAACTTTTTCTCTAGCAATGTTGTTGCGCAAGGCGATATTGCTTTTATTACGGTAACATCTACAAATGATTTTAAAATAAAAAGTTACGCAACTAATGAACAAGTCGGAACATTTACCGTAGAAATACCAAATCATCCGCGGATATCGATCGATGATGGTTCGCTGCTGTTTGAAGTTAAAATAATTCCGACTATCGATGAAGTCCTGAAATATAACGACATAGAAATAATAAATGATCCTGAAAAGGGGCGTGTATTTACGCTGAGCATCAATCAAAATGAATTGAGCAATCAGCCGTTCGACGTGGATTTTACGCTGACTTCAAATAATTTGGATTTGATTTTTGATAAAGTGAAATTACACATTGAACCAAAAGTGGAGATAATTCCTGACACTCGCAACGTCGATTTCGGAAAGATTATACGACAAGATACGCACATTCAATCTACGAATTCGCCGGAAGTCAGATTTTCGTGTTCGATACTGAAAAATGCCATCTGCGAAGTTTCAAGCGAAAATAATTTCAGACTAAAACATAAAGAAAAAGACGAATACATAGAATATTCGATAGAAACAGATTTAATAAAAGCAGATGCGTTGGATTTAGTTCCAGGAAAAGTTAACTATCATCTAGATCCGAGAAGGAATATGTTTTTTGTAAGATTTTTTGTAGATACGCATGTAAACGTTCTTCCATCCAGCGGAGAATGTACAGATACTTTTAAAGTTTTGTTGAAGTGTAATAAATAAATTTGTTGCGAAATCGTCATTACGCGGCGTGAGTCAGCAACCTTATTAAATTACAGTGGTATTGCTTCAGCATTTCATGCTTCGCAATGACGAAAAAAGAGTGAGCCGACTAACTGTCATTGCGAGGAGCGCAGCGACGAGGCAATCTATTACATTATTGTGAGGTTGCTTCAGCATTTCATGCTTCGCAATGACGTTTTGAAGATTGCGATTCGTATTTGCAAGAGGCATAGCGGTCGTCGAACAACCTCTCCATCGTCATTGCGAGGAACGAAGTGACGTGGTGATCCAGCATTACGCAAATTCTTAATTAATAAATTTTCACGGTTCTCATCTATTGATTTTTTGATATAGTCGATGTATAAGTCGAGACGTTGGGCCCCTGTGGCGGAACTGGTAGACGCGACAGACTCAAAATCTGTTGTCCATTAGGACGTACTGGTTCGATTCCGGTCAGGGGCACCATCTTTTTTTCAGAGTGTTTTGCTATGATCAAGAAAATTGCGCTTACAGGAGATAGACCTACCGGATGTTTGCATTTAGGGCATTATATCGGGACCCTAAAGAGCCGTGTTGAGCTTCAGAATTCGTATGAGCAATATGTGATGGTCGCGGACATTCAGGCTCTGACGGATTATTATTCTAATCCGAAAAAAATTGCTGATAGCTTGCTTGAAGTTGTCGCGGATTATATTTCTGTCGGAATTGATCCGAATATTTCAACTATTTTTGTTCAATCGCAAATAAAAGCGCTTCCGTTGCTGAATGTTCTTTTTATGAATATGGTGACGACATCGCGATTGGAACGTATTCCGACGGTAAAGAACGAAATTTTGCAGAAAGGATTCGGCGACTCTATTCCAGTTGGATTCTTTGGATATCCAATAAGTCAGGCAGCAGATATTACGGCATTCAAAGCGCAGATAATTCCAGTTGGAGATGATCAACTTCCGATAATCGAACTTTGCAATGAAATAGTCAGAAGGTTTAATCGTATTTATAACACGAATTGTTTGCTCGAGGCGGAAGCTTATTTGAGTAAGACCACTCGACTGGTCGGAATCGATGGTCAGGCGAAGGCGAGCAAATCTTTGGGGAATGCGATTTTCTTGAGCGATACTCCTGAAGTCGTAAAGGAAAAGGTTTTTTCGATGTACACCGATCCGGATCATATCAAAGTGTCCGATCTGGGCAAAGTCGAAGGAAATGTCGTTTTTGTGTATCTTGATGCTTTCCACGAAAATAAAGAAGAGGTTGCTGAACTCAAAGTCCGCTATCAAAAAGGCGGATTAGGTGATGTTGCGCTTAAGTCTTTGCTTAATAATACCTTGCAAAATTTGCTTGAGCCGATTCGCGAGAAAAGGGCGTCTTTGAAAAAAGATTTTTTGATGGATTGCATCTCAGACGGTACAAAACGAGCAAATATCGTTGCGGACAAGACACTTGAAGAAGTCGTTGAAGCCGTCGGTCTCAATTATTTCGCGTAATTAATTTATAGCGTGATTTTGTGAAGACGAATATTCCATCTAGCGAATCAAGACATCGTTGGATATAATATCCGTAGCTAAAATAAGGAGAAAGCTAAATTGAAAATCACTCGGATTTTTGATTTTGTAAAGAATATTTGTCATATAGGGGGGGGGTAATAGCCCTTTAAAATCAAAGAATTATCTTCAAATCCTTTGCTTAAATCTCAAAAATATCTTTTTGAAACTTGACTCAAATTTTTTTAATTCGTTCCGAAAGAAGCACTCTGGTGTGATACTAATCGAAGCAGCTGTGACGCTGCCGGTTGTGATGTACATCATGCTTTTTTGCTTGGAATTGGTGAAAATTCATTTATTGCAAATTTCTATCGATAAAATATGCGCCGAGTGTGTTTATCACTTATGTAGTGAGAGAACAGTTGGTAGCTTCAACTCGATATTTGCAAAATATCGACCTTCTTATATACCAGTCGGATATGTTCGGTACTATTGCCGAGTATATTCAAGCCTAGAAAATATGACGAGCAATACTCCTTATGGAGGAGAAAGAATTGCCTTTCCTAATGATGGAACTGATGACGGAAAACCTAATGCTAACGCGATAAAAAATAATTTTGGAACAGGAGGACACACTCCCCTGATAATATTAAAAAAGTACGGCGGAGTTGGTGCTTCAGATATCGGTCAAGATACACGTGTATCGCAATTGCAAAACGGATTAACCAAAGGATATGTCTTTGTACTGACAGTAACTGCAAAACATCAATTTTCCAGTGCATTTGTAGAGAAATTATTTAATGGAGGTTCCAACACTACGGTACCGGGATATTATATTCTCTGGTCCAGAGGTGTTGGAATAGTTAATTAATGCGGTGGGATAATCACAACGTTATCAAAAAACTTCATTCGGCATCGCCAAAACAAAGCATGTGTATGGTTACTCCATTAAAAAAACTCTTGAACGATTTATATCAGCCTTCGAGCGTTGCCGAAAATTATGTTGCTAAAGCTCACGATTTTTCTGAGTCTCTACTAAAAACGACGACAGAAAATGTAATTATGCATGGCGATTTACATCACGATAACGTAATTTATGATGAAGTGGCTCAAAGTTGGAAGATTATCGATCCCGCAGGAGTTATTGGTGATCCGATTTATGAATATACATCGTTTATGATAAATCCTATCGATAAAATTTGGAAAGGCGACAACGCGCTGTCGATTATCGAAAACCGCGCCCAAAAATTTTCAAAAATTGCGGATATCGATCCTTATCGATTGAGAAAATGGACATTTGTAAAAGCAGTATTATGTCTAATCTGGACAGAAGGAACTCAAAATCAAGATAGATTAGAACTTGTAAAATTATTTAATCGATTTGTCTGAATTGTTTATCTGCTTACAGCTGCTTTAGTTTTACAAAAAGCCAAATAATAATTATTTTTTTTATAAAACAATCTGTTGACAGTTTGATATTTATTGCACATATTATAGACAAATTAAGTGTTGACGTTTTTGTAGTAATATCGCCTGCCCAGGCGTTTCGTGTTTTTCGTCGTTAAAGTCATTGTTAGCGTTTTTACAGTATTATCGTCGTCTAAGACGTTTTGTGTTTTTTTAATAAGTATTGACGTTTTTATAGTATTACCGCCATTTCAGGCGTTTTGTGTTTTTGTCTTTAAAATTTGAACAGATGATAGGTAAACTATATGAATATAATAAAATACGCTGCCATAGCACTTGCAATATGTGGCAATTTAGAATGTATTAATGCAATGTGGGGATTACAGCAACGGACGATGGATTATTTTTCTCATCAAGCTCCTTTGTCAGATTACAGTCCAGTAAAAGAAAAGAATTTTTATCGCAATCAAACCAAGCGTAAAAACCAACATTATTGGAATACATATAAAGAAAATATGACTGAATATGAACTAAACGTTATAGAGGGAAATCCTCAACCAACTAGTCCAGGACATCGCCACGGTTCGATAATGCTTGCTAGGCAATATGCTAACGATGACAATGTTGAAGAAGTGCATTTAAATCAGGAGCTAAATACAATAACTGGCGGTCTTGTAAATTCTCATTGGAGACCTGATGTCGCTGTTAAAAAGAAAGATGGATCATTTTTCTTTACGGAAATTAGATCAAGAACTGAAAAAGAAGAAGATCAAATCAAAAAACTTGATCAGATATGCGACATGTCGCAATACTTTAACAGAAATGAAAGCAAGGTGTATAATCATAGTGATTTTCCACCAACCCCAGATATTAAATTAATTAAAAAAGCTCAATATTCTAAAGAGTTGAGCTTACAATATTAAATTTATAATATTTATATGCGGCTTTTTGCGAGGCTTTTTAAGCCTCAAAGAAGGCTGCTGCGTAATTTGTCTTTCATAAAATCAATTGATTTTATTTAGAAAATTGATACAATCACTTCGGTCATTAAGGAGCAGCAGTGTCATGAGAATTCTTGGTTAAACTTTTGGCTTTCGGGTCAGTTTGTTTTTCTTTGAATTTTTGAGGTAGCTTCATGCATGACATTATTAGAATAAAAAATTTCAGTTTATCGTTTTCGAGCAAAGTATGTTTTGAAGATTTTTCAACTGAAATTTCGTTTGGCGATCGCATTGCGATTATCGGACGAAATGGTATCGGGAAATCGTCGCTTTTAAAAATGATTGCCGAGAAAAATCGAAATATTTCGTTAGCGTATATTCCGCAGATTATTGAAGATTTTGATTCACTGAGTGGAGGCGAGCGTTTTAACAAAAGTTTATCGTACGCGATTGGAGAAAATCCGTCGATTTTGCTACTTGATGAACCTACGAATCATTTGGATATCGACAATCGCAAAAGTCTCATGCGAATGTTGAATTCATATTATGGAACTTTGATTGCCGTTACTCATGACGAAGAACTTTTGCAAAATTGTTGCGATATTTTATGGCATATCGATAACGGAAAAATCACAATTTTTCGTGGAAAGTATACTGACTATATTAAAGAAAGAGAAAAGCAATATCAGTCTGCTTCGCATCAAATGCATTTGCTCGAACTTGAGAAAAAATCTATGCATAAAAAATTGATGAAAGAACAACAGAAGGCTGCGAAAAGCAAAGCGTCCGGAAAGAAAAAAATTGCGGATAAAAAATGGATGAAGTCCGTTGCGGATTTAAAAGCAATGAATGCAGAAAAATCCCAAGGAAAAAATTTAAAAAATCTCGACGAAAAAAAGCAAAAATTGGCAGATCAATTGAATGAAATGCAAATGCCGGAAATTATTATGCCAAAATTTCATCTGCCGTTTCAAAAAATTGGTGATGAAACTATTATTTCGGTCGTTGATGGTGCAATTGGTTATTCTAAAGAAAATTTTATCGCAATACATATCAATTTTTCGGCTATGTCGTGCGAACACATTGCAATTATCGGAAAAAACGGAACCGGAAAAACGACTTTGCTCAAAGCTCTTATGAGTGATCCGTCTGTTTTGAAAAAGGGCGATTGGTATGTCCCAAAATTATCTGAAATCGGTTATTTGGATCAGCATTATAGCAATTTGGATTCCGAAAAATCCGCAATCGAAATTATCGCTGAAGCAAATCCGTCATGGACGCACGCAGAAATTCGCCGACATCTAAATGATTTCTTGTTTCGCAAAAACGAAGAAGTAAATAATGCGGTAAAAAATCTTTCTGGGGGAGAAAAAGCACGCTTATCTTTGGCTCAAATTGCCGCAAATGTTCCGAAGTTGTTAATCTTGGATGAAATAACAAACAACATCGATCTGGAAACTAAAAATCACTTTATAGAAATTTTGCAAGAATATCCTGCCGCGATGATCATAGTTTCACACGACCAAGCGTTTTTGGAAAAAATAAGGGTTGATACATATATCGGTATTCCTTCCTAACTTTGTTTAGTACTTTATTTTCCACCTTTGTGCTGGTTACAACTAGCGCAGAGCATTTGGCAGTTTTCCGAAATTGTTTTTCCACCTTTATGCCAGGGAATTATGTGATCAGCTTGCATTTCATCAAATTCCCACTCTTTTAGTATACCGTCTGCTTCACAACGCGGACATCTATGGTTTTGTCGTTCGTACGCTTCTCGCTTTTGATTTGGAGTAAATGCTCTGATCGACAGTGCCTTTTCACGACCTGATAGAACATAATCATAGATACCTTTCTTTGAAGTTACATCCTCATCCATCATTAGACGCTTCACCTCAGCTTCTGTTCTATCGATATTTGGATAATTCATTCCGAATTCGTTGAACAACAATCCCCATTCCACACCTTTCATCTCTTTGCGATAACTTGGGAAGAGTGTTTTCACCCATTCGATAATGGATGAAAAGTATGACCAGAGGGCTCCAGCATTATCATCATGCTGATGCTCTGACATATATCCTTCAATCGTGGTTCCTTCCTTTGAAGCAATCCAAGCAAGACACGTTTCAAGATAATCCTGACGGATGCAAGAACCTGACATATAGTCTTTTGCCAGTCTCTCTGCTGCGCATTTACGAGCAGAAAATCTTTTCTTTGCATCCGATAACCAAGTACCTGCATAAACAGCATTACGCAGTTCCTGGTCTGTCAGTTTCTCACCTGCAATATTTATAATCTTGAACCAGTCGAGCTTCTCTTTATCGGAACCTTCACACTGGTAAACATCAAGTTCGTAATCAAGTATCTGGTCTTTTTCTTCCTGTGTCAGATTATGGAAAGCACGATAATCAATGCTGAACTCGCTGTTACAATACTGGCAGATTGAAATTGTTCTCTGCTGACCGTCCAGAACTTCAAAGGTATCAGCTCCCGTCTTTGCCCAGTAAATGACATTCAACGGAAAGCCTTTTTGAATCGTCTGGATGACAGCATCCCTCTGTTTGCCTTTGTAGATGAACTCTCTCTGGTAGGCGGGTCTGATATCAAGTTTTCCATCATAACCCGATACCCTACCGGTTTGAGTATCATCCTGATATCTTTTTACAAGGTCTCGAACCTTGATTGAAGTATGTTCTATATGCATCATAGATCTTCATCACTCCTTCCGTTTGATAAGAATCCGTGGATATGTGTTGTATAATTTACCGTTTTCATCAATTAAAACAGGACCAGCATTCAAATCACTATAATTTTCATAATCTTCCTTCGTATAAACCTTTGATTTTAATGCGGGGTCACCAGCCCCCCTTTTTGCAATACCGATGATTTCAAACTGCTCAGGACAGTATTTATCCATAAAACTAATAGGAACGCCCATCACTCCATCATAATCATAAGGAATACCCGATGTCTTATTTACATTGATAGCATCATAATTATCATATTTCGGAAACTTTTCAGGAATATACTTTTCACTCAAATCAATCGTTTCATGTCTCTTTACAATATCAAGATTTGTGAACCACCAGGCAGATACTTGTGCCATAGGAACACCATTAACATCTATTGTTTTACCACTAAAACCTTCAGGCACTCCAAAACATAACGAATTTCCTTTGCGAGTACCTCTCTTTTCATTTGCGCCAACCCACATCATATTATTTTGTATCAGTGGAAAGATTTCTTTATAAGTAACACAGTTCATATTACCTATAATCAAAAACTTCTTATCGTTTGAAATTAACTGTGCAACATATTCTCTGAAAAGGGAGAATGGGGGATTCGTTACCACAATATCTGACTGTTTGAGCAGGTCAATACATTCAGGAGACCTGAAATCACCGTTTTGCTTCAACGGTGTTATAACACCGACAGTGGTATCACTATCATTTCCACCTTCATATTCCATCTTATATGTAGGTTCATTAGCATCATAATGTGTTGTGATAAGTTTCTTCAAACCGAGAAACTTAAAATACAAATGAAAATATTTCCAAAAATTTGAGCAATCAGGGTCATCACAGTTGCAAAATACAACAGCATCTTTGAAATGCTGTCTATAATGCTTCAGTTCATTTTCAATATCAGTAATCTGGGTGTAAAATTCATCATTTTTTAAAATTTTGGCTTTGTGCAAAGCTTTATCACCTTTAGACATAAAACTCTCCCATTGTACTTACATTGTAAAAAAATAAATATTGACAAAACCTTAATTTTTTAGAAAAAAATATTTATTTTATGTATTGTTATATTGCAATAGTCGTTTATTTAGTTGAATATCTTTGTTCTCAAATAGCTCGATTTGTTTTTTCTCTTTATTACGTTAAAATGGGCTCTGTATTTGGGGATATTTGAATGTATAAAAAGTTTGGAGCAATACTTTGTTTTTTGGTCGTGTTTTTATCCGCGTGCTTGCGTCATTGTGAAGAATCGATAAGATCAATTTACATCGGCACATGTGAGAACAGCACTTTTGACGAAGTTTTAAACTCTTTGCAGAAATATAACGCTAATGCAGTAGTTATTGATGTAAAAGACGATCTCGGCAGACTTTTTCCAGATTTGCCAGTACAATCCAACGAAAAAAACTCTTTTTCAACGGTACCAAAATTGAAAACTTTTCTTACGCAACTAAAAAAGAGAAAAATATATACTATCGCGCGCATTGTGGCTTTGAAGGAATTTACAAGAGATGATTTGTGTATCAAAGATGAAAACGGTGATAATTGGATCGACAAAGAAAAAACATCGTGGATGGATCCGAGCGACGAAAGAGTGCGGCGATACCTTGAAGACGTTTGCTCCGCCGCTGTAAAGATCGGTTTTGATGAAATTCAGCTCGACTATATCAGATTTTCATCTTATGACCGACGAAGTCGAGAGCATTCAAGAATAGAAGCCATAAATTCTTTAATTGAAAGACTCAGTAATGTTGTGCACGAAGTGGGCGGCAAACTTTCTGTTTGTGTATTCGGTTGCACAATAGAAGGGTCAGTTGATACTCCTGAAAAAAAGAAGCAAACAGCTCAAAGCGCAAAAATTATAGGACAAGATTTTATTGAGATAGCCAATCGATGCGATTTTATTTGCCCGATGATTTATCCGTCGCATTATCCTATCAAAACTCCTTGCGGAATACATTATCCCGACTTAGAGCCCTACAATACGATAAAAACATGCTTGGAATTATGTAATAACATGCTCGTGAATGTAACAGTAAAAGCTGTAGTCCGACCGTATTTGCAAGCGTTTACGGCAACGTGGCTGAAAAAATACAAAGTTTATGACGATAAAGCCATTCAGGAGCAAATATCAGCAGTCTACGATAGCAGCTTCTCTCAATGGGGACTTTTCAAAATGGATGGGAAGTATCCGAATTTATAAATTTCTTGAGTACTGGCAATAAGGATATCCACAGCAGCCGATAAATACACCATATTTCCCGTGATAAACCATTAGATCGTTGCCGCAATCTGGACATTTTCCTTCGTCCAATCTACTATTCCTTAAGTTTTCTTGTCTTTGAACTTTATTTTGAACTGATATTTTGTGTAGCAATCGAGCGTTCTCATCCGAAATAATACGAGAATTAATTTTGTTCAATAAGGTCTCTAAATCAAAAAGTATTTGAGTGTTATATCGTTTAATCGTCTCGAGCAACTCATTTGCATATATAACCGTACTTTGAGATGTAATTTTTAATTCCGCTCTATCCGTAAATACAACAATTGGAACAAAAAAATCGGTTGATAAACCCAAAATACTCCTTAATACAGAGACATGTCCATGATTTTGTTTTATCGGATTGTAGAAAGTATGCCTGAAATCATAAATACATTGCGTCCACTCTCTAGACATTTCCTTCCCGATAATCCAGCCACTATAATTTTTAGTTTCTATTACGAATATTCCATATGTTGATATAACGATATGATCAATTTGAACACTTGTTCCATCTATCTTTATAAGAACATCGTTTAAGACCTTGTAATGCGAATCTGGCAATTTTGATAAAATTCTCTCTACTTCTTTCTCTCCACGACGACCAATTCTATCTGGAGAGTTCCATACAAACTTGTACAGCAATCTGATAAAAAGGATGAAAATCGCTAATAAGATCTCCATATAGTACCTCTTTCATTTGTACTTCCTAAAAATAAAGATTGCCGCGTCGCTGTGCTCCTCGCAATGACGAGGGTTGTATCATAGCTCCGAAATGCTAGTCGCAATGATAGTAGAAGGCAAAAGGGAAGCCTCTTTTCGTCATTGCGAGGAATGAAATGACGACGCAATCTATCTATTTTTTGCATTTTTTGTTGATTCAATACGAATTGCTGGAACAGTTTTAGCAAAACCAGCGTGCGTTTCGTACCGAAATGTTCCTACTTGTTTAATTATTTTATCTTTTGTTATCTTGATCTTTTCTCCATCATAATATAAATCCTCTTTATCATGAAGTAAAAGATATATCTGTTCATTTAGGAAATTCCCCGATTTCACCAATGCTATACTTCTTTCTATAACTTGAAAAACTGTTAATTCAGGAACAGCAAATGTTTTTTTGACTTTCTCTGACAAAACAAGATCATTATCAGTTTTATGTGATGTAATAGGATTAATCGCTCCAATAATCAGTCCTGATATAAACACAAAAAATCCTAATGTAATTGCAACGGCGGTTCTCATGCTCTTCCTTATATTTAATTGATATGACATTATATATAAACAAGCAAATCTTTTGTCAATATTTTTTGAAACATAATTTTCTCAATCGTATAAAAAATTCAAATTTTCACAAAAACTACTCATCGCTTTTTATTCTTGCGCTGATTGATGCTCTGAGAAAATCATCGAGGTCGCCATCCAAAACAGAAGAAACATCTCCCTTTTCGAATCCCGTTCGCAAATCTTTCACCATCTGATACGGCTGCATCACATAAGAACGAATTTGATGTCCCCAGCCTATCTCGTTCTTTTCTTCCTGATTTTTGCTTTCTTCTTTTTTGCGCAACTCTAATTCATACAAACGAGCGCGCAACATTTCAAACGCCGTAGCGCGGTTTCTGTGCTGAGAACGATCGGATTGGCACTGAACAACAATTCCTGTCGGCAAATGCGTAATTCTAACGGCACTATCTGTTTTATTAATATGCTGACCGCCTGCACCCGAGGATCTGTACGTGTCTACACGCAAATCGCTTTCGTTGATTTCTATATTTATTGTTTCGTCTATAACGGGATACACTCCGACCGACGCGAAACTGGTATGCCGGCGAGCATTCGAATCAAACGGAGAAATTCTGACCAAACGATGAATTCCCGATTCGCTTTTCAGCCATCCGTAAACTCTCGTTCCGGTAATTTTGATTGTCGCGGATTTAATTCCTGCCTCTTCGCCTTCTTGCTCTTCTAACACCTCGACGCCAAATTTATGGGCTTCAGCCCAACGAGCATACATTCGCAGAAGCATTTGCGCCCAATCTTGAGCTTCCGTTCCGCCCGCTCCTGAATGCACTTCGACGTAACTGCTACTTTGATCTGCTTCACCTGAAAAGAAACACTCCAATTGATAAACTTGCATCCTGTCGGAAAATTTTGCTAGATCAGCTGCAGCCTCGTTCAAAGCTGTTTCATCTGACTCTTCCTCAGCCAACTCAATTAAAGTTTTTAAATCTTCGAACTCTCGACACGATTTTTCATAACGAGAAATTTCTTCTTCTAATTCCGATCGCTTCCGCATGACCTCTCTTGCTTGCTCGGGATTATCCCAAAGAGTTTCAGACATGCACTGTTGCGAAACTTCTGCAAGCTTTGCTTTTAAAGAATCAGGGTCAAAGAAACCTCCGAAGCAATTCTAGAGAATGCTCACTGGACTCGCATAATTTTCTGATTTCTTCTTTCATACCGTTAGCTCTTTCATAGACTTATCTGGTTTCTTCACAAACATCATGCAAATCGTGGCAACAAACGAAATTACCGAAATCACGATAAATGTTCTCTCCGCCCCGTAATGCTTCCAAAACTCTCCCGTTAAGCTGTTGGATATCACCATACCCAAACAGCACACCAAATTGAATATTCCGATAGAGGTTCCTTTAATTTGAGGAGGCGAGTAATCCGAAACCATTGCATAGAAAGTGCCTTGCGTTGCTCCATAATGTATTCCATACACTGCTGCGCTGGCAAGGACCATCCAATAGCTGTGAGCCAACGCTAAAATTA
>JAFQBQ010000112.1 GCA_017416635.1 Alphaproteobacteria bacterium
GATCAAAATATTGCAGTCGGAAGCAGAAACAGCGTCGGAGAAAATGACTTTGGGCTTGTCCCTTTCAATCTGATTTTGTAATAACTCTTTTTCTCTGCGTTCCTGCTGCAAAGTGCGAATCAACTTCACCCAGGTTTCGGGATCATTCATCAGCTCTTCCATTTTTGCGGAAGTAATGTAAGCTCCATGCTTTCGAATGCTTGGAAGGACTTCGTGCGTGATCCAATCCATAAAATTTTTGGCTTCGGGTTTATCGGAACGCAATATGACTTTATATAGTCCAGGTTCGTTAATAATTGTAAAGTTTCTACGCTGGTTTACCCCCTTAGAGCTGAAGTCCATTAAACAGACCTCAGCTTTTTCATCTTGATCCAAGCGAGCAGCTACATTTTTTGAGTTTGCTATTCCCAGAATTTCACAAACGTCCTTGAGCACCCACCAAATTTCACCATCTTTAATGGTTGTTCTGACTTCATTGTTTTTGTAATTAAAAATTTTTAACTCACTGTTATTCATAAAAAATTCTCCAAAAATTCGGTTCATAAATTTTGATAAAACTCAGGTATTACGTTATGAATCCAAACGCATTCAAAGCCTTAATCAATTGTTTTTCTTTGCTGTTTTAACGATCTTTACGGCGGAACTAATTTATAAAACATAATCATTCTCCATTTATAATTTTGTAGAACATGCTCCGTCTGAGACACATCGGATCGACTCCTGCCCAATCACAAACGCATCTGAAATCGAGGTTATTTGCGAAGAACCAGAGGAATGCGTCTCGCCGTTCTTTATCTGTTCCACGAAATAAGTCTTCGATGGCTTGAAGGATAACTGCATTCCACAAAGCGATCTCCGACATGACTTACATACTCCAAGGAATAGTTTGTCCGTTTATAAATTCGGCATATGCGAAATTCTCTGGCGTGATTATTGCAATCACCCGATTTTTATCCTGATACTGACCGTTCTTATCGTGTTCAACTCCAACTTTGATAACAACATCGAGATTATTCAGCTCATCGAATGAATTAATTTTTCGGGCAGCCACAGCGATTTCGGACACATCTTTCGGATTAATTCCCTTGGCTGATTCAAGAATCGCTCTGATGCGAGCTTTTCCCATATTTACCCATCGATCAGAGCCTTCAAGCCCGATTTTGTCGAAGATTTTTCGCTTGGCGTATTTACCTTCAAGAATTATCCATTCGCAGTTTAGGTAAGCAGTATCTCCACCTCTGCTGCGAGTAATAAAATGATCGCTGGGGTCATTCCCTGCTTTCAAAACCAATCGAGCTTTTGCAATAGTATTCGCCGGAATTAAATCAAAGCTGTTTTGCGATTCTGCGTAGTTAAAATCAATCATAATTATTCTCCTTTTTTAGTTGCTGATTTTATTTTGGCTAAAAGTTTTCCGAGATGAGCTTCTTCGATTTCATCAAGACAGCCCGAACGATCTTTTGCTGGGTACATATTGGCGTTAAGCGTATTGCAGATAAATTTGCGTTCAAGATTGCCTGATTCACCTTTCATTGGCACCATCGAAATGACCTCATCAACTATTCCTGGTAATTCTGTTGTTGTCTTTGCTCCTTCAATTTGCGGAATCCATAAGGTGCGATTAAATTCGTCCACTTTCTGATCTAACAAGCCTACAAAAATAACATCTTTGTCAGGAATATGCTGAAACTGCGACAACCAAGAACTCATTTCTGAAGCTAACAAACCGTAAGCAGCGCGCGTATCAGGTTTCCCTGATTTGTCCGAAAACGATTCAGGCTGATTTTTGCACCACGCAAAACAGATTTTTGAAGCAATCGTAATTGAATCGATGAAAATGCATTTATATTTCGTGAAATCACAATCTTTGAATTTCGCTTTTGCTGTTTCAAAATGCCTCTGACCATAAACTGCTTTCGAAGCCGGATTCACACCACCGATTAAACAAGCAAGATCACGTGCGTCTTCCCATGTGCGAACAGAAATCGAATCACCGTTCCAATCTTTGACGGCTAACAAGCCAGCCTCAAAATCCAAACAAAGAGTCGGTTCAGAGAGTGTTTTTAGAAGTGACGTTTTGCCGATTCCCCATCCTCCGAAAATGGCAGCTTTTACTCCACTGTGTTGTTTTAACCTTTCCTCTGCAGA
>JAFQBQ010000113.1 GCA_017416635.1 Alphaproteobacteria bacterium
AGGCTCGTCTTCTCCGTCATTGCGAAGTGTAACGCCGTGATCCCATCGCGTAATTTTTTAAAGATTTTTGTTTTTCAAATAAGTCTCTCTGGTTTTTAAGAAGCTTTTGCGCAATGCATCTCTTATTTCTTTCTGAGTATTGGTACGCAAATCAACTGCCGAATTAAATTTCGGAATTATGATTTTTGCAATTTCTAGTATCTCTGAAATGTTTTTCGAATCGTCTTCATACTTCTCTTTCTGTTCCTTGGACATGCGTTCCAAATCTCTTTTATGCGCATATCGGCTGTTTTCAGTTATAATTTTATTATTAATCATGGCTTTTAATTTTTCTGCGATTTTAACCGAATTTGCGAAAAAGTCGTTAATTTTCGAATAATATTTATCTCTGAATTCCTTATAAAGCCATCTAGTTAGATTTGCTTCGCAATAAATTTTATAAGCTAAGCCTGCCGCCAATTTATTAATTTCGCGACTGCAGTCTTCAAATTTCGGATTTTCATCAACTAAACTGGTAACTTTATACCTAAGTCTATCAAAATTGCTCAGTTTTTTCTCGCTGTAAGAATCACAAAAAGAACTGAATTCAATCTTATCCATTATATCAAATTGGACGTCTTCAATAGTAGATGCAAGTCTTATCATATGTTCGTTAGCATTGCTTACAAGTGCGGACAGTTCTCGTTCGCTGATTGTTTCATCAGATGCTGCTTTTCTTATATTTTCGAACATAGGATCTCCGCATAGAGTTGTTTCAGGATAAAAGCTATTGTAGGAATTTACTGGATTAAATAATGCGAAATCTGCAGGATCCATTGTACACGAATGCTCTACGAGAAATGAATCAACTAATATTCCCCTAGAAATAAATAGTACCAACAATGAAGTTACTTTATCATAGGAGACGTACTTGTCGTAACTATATTCGGATATATGTCTCATTTTATCAGTTATAAAATCTCCTCTATTCTCATAACGAGACTGCTCCTCGATGATTTTTACTATTTCAAGCGCACGAGATTTATATGGCGCAAATTTTTCACAGTTCGATACCGCCACTTTAGCCATATCGATTTCCAGTTCTTTTGCAAGCCAAATTATTTGTTTGTAATCAAGTTTCAAACCTTTTAGTGATTTTTCTAAGTCTTCGCATAATTTTAAGTATTCTTTGTAATCATCACGCGTATTACGAAACTTATCGATTTCTTTATCTAATTTCTTATTGTTTTTCCCGAAAAGTTTGCAGATAATTTCTGCATGTTTTAGGTCATATTTCATTTGCCTTGCATTTTCTGCTCGATAATAATCGATCAATAATGAGCGAATTTTTTGCATATCTGCCGTAACTTCAGTCTCGGTAACAAAAAAATTTTCTCGATGGTAACTTTTTTCAGTAGAACAAGCCGTCATCAATAAACACAACGTACAGCACATAATTTTTTTCATAACTTCCTCTAGATATGCGTAAAAACGTTAAGAAATATTAATTAATAATTGGTTAATAAGAAAGGAGCATAAGTAATAATTCTTTGCGACTATAAATTAGCAAAATTCATAAATCGACTGGCGCAATTTTTGAATTCCTTCTTTAGATTTTGAGCTAGTAATTATTACTTTTGGGAAAGCTGCTGCGTGATTTTTTAATTCGTTTGCAATGTCGTTCAGTAGCTGATCCTGATTTTCAATTTTATCCGCTTTGGTTAGAACAATTTGATACGAAATTCCGAACGAATCAAAAATTTCCATGACCTGATTGTCATTATCTTTAATGCCTCGCCGCGAATCTATCAGCAAATAAACTCTTTTCAAATTTTTTCTGTTTTTAAGATAGTGCAAAATCAATTGATCCCACTCAATGCGCATTTGTTTGGACACGGCCGCATACCCGTATCCAGGCAAATCGACTAAAATAATCTTATCGGCTAATGAAAAAAAATTAATTTGCTGCGTACGGCCAGGCTGTTTGGAAACTCTCGCGCAATTCATTCCTGTAATCGAATTTATCAACGAAGATTTTCCGACATTAGATTTTCCGACAAAAGCACATTCCGAAATTTCGAAATTTCCTGGAAGCTGATCTATTGCTGCTGCTCCCGCAATAAATTTACAAGTAGATGCAAATAAACTCTCTTCGTTTTTCACTTCCGTTCACTTTTTTCTTTGTTGTTTTCATCAGATTTTTGAATGATATATTGCTGAGCGATCGCAAGCAGATTGCTGAAAGTCCAGTAAATTACCAATCCCGACGGAAGTTGCGCAAACATAAACGTAAATATTATCGGCATCATCAGCATCATTTTTGCTTGAGATGGATCGGCCGGTGCAGGACTCATTTTTTGCTGAATCCACATCGAGAATCCCATAAGCAATGGCCAAATACCTATCTGCAAAAATGTCGGCAACGAAACCGGAATCAATCCGCCAAAAGTTAAAACAGACCACGGATCGGCGATAGACAAATCATGAATCCATCCGATAAACGGGGCTTGCCGCATTTCTATTGAAATGTACAAAACTTTGTACAATGCAAAAAGAATCGGCCATTGCAGAAACATAGGCAAACATCCTCCGATAGGATTTATCTTCTCTTTTCTGTAAAGCTCTGACACTGCCGTTCCCAAACGCGCGCGATCGTTCGCATATTTTTCTTGCAACGCTTTCATCTTTGGTTGCAGAGCTTTCATTTTATTCATGGAACGATAAGACTTATTCGCAAGAGGGAACAACAAAATTTTCAACAACAAAGTGATGAGTAAAATTCCGAATCCCATATTTCCAACAAAATCTTTTGCATATGAAACTGCATACAGCAGAGGCTTGGTCAAAATATACAAACGCCCAAAATCGATAACCAAATCAAAGTGAGGAATATTCAAAATTTCTTCGTACTTGTCCAGAGTTTTGATTTCTTTTGCGCCAATAAACAATCGGTGCGTTACGGAATACTCTGCAGACGGCGACAATTCAAAAGGCTTATCTGCGCTTTGGACGATATAAGAGGTTGAATCTTGATTTTTGGCGCAACTATAGTACACGTCATAGGAAGAATTTTGTTCCGGAATAAATGCTACCAGCCAATATTTTTCGGAAATACCAAACCATCCTCCTTCAGAGCTGTATTCGATTTCTTTTTTATCTTCGATGTCTTTATACTCAATCTCTCTTAATTGCTTATTGAAATACCCGATAGGTCCATTGAAAAATCCGAGCGATTCCGGAATTTGCTTTGTAGTTTTGCAAACTTTCGAAACACTTTGCAGTTGGCGCGACTCATTTCCATAATTTTTTACTTTATCCGTGATCGTGAACACGAAATTATCATCCACCTGAATAATTTTTTTGAACAATAAACCCGCGCCATTATCCCAAGTTAACGTTACAGGAGAATTCGGAGTAAGTTCCGTATGATCCACATGCCAGCAGGAAGTTTCATCTGGTAAAATTACGGATTTATCACTTGCCCGCCAACTTTGCTCGGCGAAACATTCCATATCTTTGCAAACGGAAACTAAAACGTCATTGTCATACTGCGTCGTGTAATTTTTTAAAACAACATCATGAAATTTTATGCCTTTAGACGATAAATTCCCTGAAATTCTCGGGGCATCGATAGTTATATTTTTCACTTCGTGTTGTATTGGTTTGATAATCGGAGCAACATTGTTTCCATTTCTTAGGGAATTCAAATTTTCATCAGCTGAAATAGTTTTTTCCTGCATGACCGTTTGATTTTCCGATCCAGAATTACCGAAAAAATGTGTGTATCCGACCATAATCAAAATCGAAATCGCAAAGAATAAAATAAGATTTTTTCTCTGCTCTTTTTCAATTTGTTCCTGCTCTTGCATTTTTTACTCCGTGATTCAATTCATCAAATTAATATTTGCGAAGCAACTAGCGCTCGCATATGTTGCTCTAAATTATGCACTCTCAGATAATCATATTTTCCAAGTAATTTCTGAGAAATAGCAATAGTTTCCACATCTCGATCTTTCGCTTCCATATTCGAAAACAACGACATAAACGACTTTCTCGAATGAGCGAGCAAAATCGGCACACCGAATTCTTTCAATTTTTCAAAATGCTTTAAGATAAATAAGTTTTCAAATTTATTTTTTCCAAAGCCAATGCCTGGATCAATTATAATTTTGTGAATTCCCGCGTCCTGTAGGCGCTGAATTTTTGTTTTCAACTCGCCGAAATCAGAACTCGTCATCATTGTAACAACGCGAACGTTTCTGTTCGCAAGTTTTTTTAAAACATTATCGGGCAACGAACCTCGTATATCATTTATCATTTTTACATTTGCGTTATCGAGGCAGAAATTCACAACATCATCTTGATACGTATCGATGCTTAACGGAACATTAGCATTTATTTTTTTCAAAACAGGAGCTAAGCGATTAATTTCTTCTTCCGCCGAAATTTCTGTAAATCCAGGACGGGTTGACTGCGCGCCTAGCTCGACATAAGAAGCTCCATTTGCGTAAGCTGATTGAGCAGCATCAATTGCATCGCTTGGATTAAAGAAAATTCCTCCATCTGAAAATGAATCAGGTGTGACATTTATTATCCTGATAATTTGCGGATTTATTACAAAATAATTTAGGGCATTATAATCATTCACTGTTTCGTCGTCGATTTTTTCGCCGAGGCATTTCAGCAAATATTTCCAAAAATCCCGATTCGGAATTTGAACGTGAGGTATCGTTAAATCTTTATCCTGAATTTGTGCAGAATGATACTTCACAATATCTATATCAATAATGCGTGGAGACCATTTCGGCGCGGATATATCCCGTCCGACTTTAACTTCGGTTTCTTTGATTCTTGCAAACAATTCTTGCGGAGAAAGATCTGTATTTCCAGCAATCATCATATTCAAAAAAGGAATATCCCAAGATTTCGGAGAGTCCGGAAGCAACAAGGCTTTTGTCTCAATAACATGAGTCATTTGAGTAATTTCAAAATAGGAAGACAAATCTTTCAGTGCTTTCCTGAAATTCTCCAAACGATTGCCTAAGTTTGATCCTAGCGCTAAAAAAATCATACTACCTCTGCCAAAATGGTGCGTTCGGGAGGATTCGAACCTCTGACCTTCTCCTCCGGAGGGAGACGCTCTATCCAGCTGAGCTACGAACGCACACGGTCATATATCATATATGAAAAAAGCGAAATGTTAACCAATTTTTCACGATTCTCGGAAAAGGAAAGCTGCATCAAAGAAAACACCACAAACAGACTTCGCAAAAATGGAGCGGGCGATGGGATTTGAACCCACGACACCAACCTTGGCAAGGTTGTACTCTACCACTGAGCTACACCCGCAGCACGACAGATAATAGCAACTTTCTTTAATAACTCAAGACTCATTTATAAATTTTTTGTGATGTATACTACTTTCCTAATGATATTGGGAAAGTAGTATATTTTGCACATACTCGGATCGTTGGTTCCTTATCAATTCAATCGCAAAAAACCTAAAATCTCAGATGCTTACTCTTTGCCTAATCCATAATTCACGTTATCAGTCTGATTGGATTACCTCAGTAGCACATTGAAAGTGCGCTACTGATTTTAAAGATTTTTATTTTTTACATTGTAGTCCCAAGTAGCTTCGAACGGATGAATTGAATTTTTCATCATTTGGCGTTTTGGCAGAAGAAAGCAAGTCATTATAAACTTCATCAATTTTCCTTGTATCTCCGCTGCTACCTTTCGCCTTTTCTTTTAGTTCGGATATTTTTTTCTCCGTTTCTTTCCAAAGATTTGAGTCTTTCTTAGCTAGATTCGCTGCATAACTTTTAATTGAAGGCAGTATCTGGTAATCATAGATAGTTTTGCCAGCTTCGCTACTCCAACCTAGGGCTCCCATCTTAGTAACTGCATACCACCAAGTATTAGTTCCTGGTCAGAATTTGGTCGTACCAACATTTGCAGAAGCGGAAGCAGTGATTGAGGCTACTCCCACATTCGCAGAGGTCGAAAAATTAACTCCGCTTGTCGTGGTCACCTGATAATGAGAAATTACAGGTTTCTTATCAACTCCAGGGACGAAATTTATACTGAACGTAGAAGTTTGAGAAAGCTTTGGTACGTTTAACTTTAACAAATCAACACTAGACTGCAAAGCTTCAATGATGTAAACCTTATTTTCGTTCAGTGTAGAATTTTTGGTTTTCCCTGTATTTCTCAAAGCATTTATAACTTCAGGAAGTCTTTTCAAAACTACGCTGACAAGAGGCCCTGGTACAACTAAAGAAACTGTAATATACGGTTGCAAACCTTTCTGCACACTTACAGAGACACTGGCTCCTCCAGGAATAGATGCCCCTAATTGCAGTTTTTTCACGATTATTTTGCTTTCTGTACTGTAATTGCCTTTGCTATCCCTGGTATCCTTATCTTTGGAAAAGCGTAAAAGTTCTTGCAGATGCATTAATTTGGAATGAATTTTTTTCCCTATCTCTACTGTGTACTCACTGCTGTACAGCTTTCTTAAATTCGCCGTCGTAAGCAATATTGCTTTCAACAACTGCTCTCTTCCTGTGACATTCCATCTTTTCTCAATTTCATGTTTTTGGTCTTCCAAAAATTTAATGTGGTCTTTTGCTTCTTTATCAACACCAAGTACAGACGAGCAATTATTAAGGAAAGCCAAGGATTGAAGAACTTGCATATAGTAGGATAAGTCGCCCGATATGACACTTAACGACATTTCAACCGATTTTTCGGAAGGAGTCTCTCTACTATGGTCTTCATTCAAAATTTGAGAATATCCTCTTTTTGTTTTTCCCTTTTTTGGTTGATCTTTGTCATGGAGGAACGTTTGAGTGCGATCCAATTTTTTATCTATGACTTTGGATGCATCTCCAAGAGGGAAACAACTGTCATCAGTCAGGGCAAGAAGATCATTTTTGTCATTATACACATTTAAAACACTGCGACTTACTTTTATAGATACTCCAGAGTTCTTCAGTGCAGCTATAGATGCGGAAGCACCCAGGTCTGTATTAATTACATTTATTCTGGATGGTCTGTTAACATCAGTAAATCCTCCAAATTTGAAGTCAGTATATTGTGGAACTACTCTTAAAATTTTACTTAATGCCATTCCTGCTTCAAAAAATGAATAGTACAACCTCTCTGCTTCTTTGACCGCGTCCTGAAGCTTCTTCAAGTCTCTTCCTTCCAAAGATAAAGTTAATTTATTGCCATATTCGATATTTTGCAGAACAGAGCAGATTAGCAACATTTGAGTGAAACTTGCCCCAAGCGTAGCAGCAAAAGGACCATATCCGAATTTTCCTGTCAATCCGATGCCTTTTGAGACTGCAGTCAATGAATGATGGGTGGCTCCTCCACTTGATGATCCCGAGATACTTGCTGAAGCCTTTACACCAGCAAAACCTCCTCCTCCGAATGAGGCTGATGCACTTTTAGTAAAATCTGTTAAAGACTTAGCTATGCTTCCTTCGTGCTCCTTCAAGAATTGCGCAGCGATAGTACGACTGTACAAAACTTTAAATCCTCCATTGATCGTCGCAATAAATAAGCCAAACGGATTATCTATGCCTATTGTACTATTTAATGTTTCCAGCAAATGATCCGTTTGTTCGATGGCTTTCTCTACGTCAGCATCTTCATAAGACATATTTGTTAAAGAGGTTATCAGCTGTTGAACTTCTTTTTTGATAGTCTCATCTTTTCTAATACTATCGAAAATAGGATTCTTCCCCATAATAAAATTATTATTTTCAGTAGAATCTAGAGTGCCTTGCAATGTTGCTACAGCAACACTTTTCAAATTGTTTTTATCAAATACATTGATCTCGAAAGGAGTTCGTGAACAAGGATCAACTCGTAGCTCGTCACGACTATGTTGTGCGATCACTATTCCATTTTCAGCTAATTTATGCAAATCTGCGGCTCTTTGTAATAAAATCGGATCTTCGGAAGCTTGTCCCTTTATTTTCGTCGCTATTTCTTCTTGATCTCTAATGTCGCTCTCATCTACGCTTTTTTCCTCTTTTTCATCGAGTTCATCAACTTCATCGCCGTTATCTTTCTCTACTTTTAACTTTTCTTTTTTCCCAGCAAATTCAGAGCTGCTATCTTCCTCTATTTTTAACATTTTTTTAGAAACCGGTTCGTCGAGGTCTGGTCGATACGGTGCTACCATATCTTCCGTATCTTCCGTCAAATACATAGGCTCCGCTTGAATAGCTTGATTACACAATAATTGCATAACGGAAACGGTCAACACTGATACATAACTAGTATCTTTCTCTTAGCTCGTATTTTTAGCTAGAATGCGTGCGGGAGCAGGATGAAGACGTAGGTGATCTTGAAGCTAAGACTTCGCGCCTGAGTTTAATCTCTCCTGCTCAATTTG
>JAFQBQ010000114.1 GCA_017416635.1 Alphaproteobacteria bacterium
ATCTTGTTCTTTCTCTGTGTTCGTCATAATAAAACTACCAATTGACATTGTTTACGCTCCTTGTATCACATAAAGCCAAAATTTAACAGTCAAAAATTTTTTATTTTTTCTGAACATTGCTATCATAAATCAACATATTTTGTTACACTGCAAGCGCAGGGATGTTGGACGAATAAGACTATGAATTCGGTCAGGTCTGGAAGGAAGCAGCCGTAGTAGACACCGTTTGGGTCGACATCTTTGCTGATGTAGGGAATTTTATGTACACTCCGTTAGCTACTAAATATCGTCCTCAACGTTTTGCAGATGTAGTAGGACAAGATTTTACGGTAAAGGTATTAACTAAAGCTATTCAAAAAAATCGAATAGGCGCGGCGTTGCTGTTTTCAGGAACTAGGGGCGTTGGTAAAACAACTCTTGCTCGCGTTTTATCAAAAGCGCTCCGCTGCGAGAATAGACAGGATTCCGAATTTGAGCCATGTTGCAAATGCGAATCTTGCAGAAGCTTTTCAAAAGATAATCAAATTGATGTTATTGAAATCGACGCAGCCAGTAACACCGGCGTAGACGATGTTCGCGAAATTATAGAGTCTTGTAGATACAAACCTACGACGGGGAAATACAAAATATTTATTATCGATGAAGTTCATATGTTGTCGAAAAGCGCTTTCAATGCTTTGCTTAAAACTTTGGAAGAGCCACCGGAGTATGTAAAATTTTTGTTGGCGACAACGGAAACGTATAAAATTCCGGAAACGATTTTGTCGCGTGTCTTGAGATTTGATTTGAAGAATGTCGAGCATGACGTAATAGTGCAATATCTTTCATCGGTATGCAATCAGGAAAAAATTTCTGCAGACTTAAGTGTGCTTTCACTTATCGCAAGAGCGGCGTCCGGATCAATTCGAGATAGTTTATCTATATTGGACCAAGCTATAAATGTCGCAGACGATGGTCGGCTGACGTTAAAAAATGTTCAGGAAATGCTGAGCGTTTCCAATGATGAGGACTTAACCGATTTGTTCGAGTTAATTACATCTTCGAAATTGCAAGACGCGGTACTGAGGTATCGACAATTATCGGATAAAGGAACTTCTGCGCAAACGATAGTTTCTCGTTTTATGGATTATGTGCATTTGCTGTCCTGTCTTAAAGTTGGAGTAACTCCGTTTGAACAAATAGTAAGCGAGTCGATGCAATCTCGCTTTCAATCTTTAGCGGATAAAATCAGCATATCTGCATTGTCGGTTCTTTGGCAAATGCTAATAAAGTGTACGGATGAGCTAAAATTGTGCGATAAAGCCGCTTCGGTTTTCGAAATGATGATTATCAGATTGGCGCATGCTTCCGAGTTTCCGGATTTGCGCGAGATTATCAAAAAATTTGATCAATCGCCGGCTATATCCAACACTTCAGAACCCAAACAATCTGAAGATTCGTTATTAAGTGAAGCGTTAAAAATGTTCCCAAATGCAATAGTGAAAAATTAGGAGGAATTTATGAATAATTTTAATCAGCTATTAAAGCAAGCGCAGCAAATGCAATCTAAATTGATGGAAGCGCAAAAAGAAATGGAGAATTTAGAAATTGACGGAACTTCCGGCGGAGGAATGGTGTCAATAGTTATCAACGGTAAGGGCGATATCAAAAAATTGCAAATCGATCCGAAATTAATGGTTCCTGATGAAGCTGATATCGTTTCCGATTTGGTTATTGCCGCATATAATGATGCAAAATCGAAACTCGAAACAACAATTTCGGCAAACATGAGCAATCTTCTTCCTCCAGGAATGAAATTGCCATTTTGATTTTGTTATGCGTGATTAAAATAACACTGTGAAGGTAGTATGAAAATTATTGTAAGGTTGTTGTGTCTTTGTTTTATTGTGGCATGTTCTCATGTCGATGGTAATGATACAGCAAAGGTTGGTATTTGTTTCACGGGACAGGGAGTAAAGATTTCTGGTGTAGCGAATGATTTTATCGAACATGTTCCTTCTGTCGCAAAGCGATATGAGCAAGTAAAGAAAATAACAAATATTTCGGATAATGATTTGTTATCGGGAGATGATGCCTCGTTATTTCGTCAAGGAAAAGCGCAGCAAGCTTTGGTGTCTGTTCAATGTTTGATTTGGGAAGGGATAAGTTCGCAACATTCTGATTTGCATTTTGATTATGTACTCGGGCAATCTTTAGGAAATTATTCTGCGTTGTTTGCTGGTGGAGCTATTACCTTTGAGAATTTGTTAAAATTTATCCAGCTGCGAGATAAGCTTACTGCGAGAATGTCCAGTAGTTCGGATCAACCATTCGGAATGCTTGTTGTTCAAGGAACCGATCTGAGCACCGTCAAAAGATACGTAAATAATGAGACGACATTTGTCGCGGGCTTAAACACTGCATCTTGTTTCACCATATCTGGGACAGATTCTGAAATTAATTTATTAGAAAGCAAACTGAAAACAGATAAGCCAGATGTTAAGCTTATAAAGTTAAGTATTGCCACGCCATTTCATACGAATTTCATGGAACCTTTGGTAGATAAGCTGTGGGATAATTTTTCAGTGAATCAGAACTTGGTAATTCCAGTAATATCCGACGCAACCGGGTTGGTTTATAATTCAGTAAGTAGTTTTGATAAAAATTGGATGAAATCGCAGTTAACCTGTCCTATGCGCTGGAGTGGTAATGGTGGAGTATGTGAAAAAATTAAGCAATTAGGTTTAACTCATCTCATCGTTGTCGGTGATGGGCAAGGATTAGCAAAAATGATAAAAGAAAATATTTCTGACATAAACGTTTACGTCGTAAGTACCATAAAACATTTGAAAGAAGCAGTTAAAGAAATAAAAAGTTTTCGGAAAAACTGAAGAGGTCTCCGATGGCAAACTGGATTTTTCAAAAAGCTGAAGCCTGGAAGCAACGAAATATTGATTACTATGTCAGAGCATTCAATAACTATGAGCGAAGCAAGATAGATACGTTTAATTATGCAGCTGGTTTATTTCCCTTTTTGTGGTTTGTTTACAGAAAAATGTATACTTGCTTTTTTCTGAGTCTGATTTTGTGCACAGCAATGATAAAACTGCTAGATATGATTCTATTTTTTAAAGATGGAAATTTATCATCGTTTGTGCCCGATATGTGCTTGATGATTTTCTGTTGTCGTTTCGGCAATAGATGGTATTATAGGACTGTGCGATCTCGTGTTGAAAAAGGGTATCACTTAATAGAGAAGTATAATCCAATATCCTTAGAATTTGCCGTACTTATGCTTTTCGCTTATTACATATCGAACTTTCTTTTTCAAGGCCTCTTGTCTGATTACAACGAACTTGCGATTTTAGGACTCGTTGCATTAGTTCCTTTTCTTCAATTCGTCGTCGATCATATGAAGTTTCACTTGAAAGAGTCGAAAAGTCCTGTGGGCGTCGACGCAACTGCCATAAGTCAATATTTAAATAAGGCTGATTGTAATTATGGAGTTACGCTTGCGATAATTATCATGCTAGTTTTTTTTCTTCCTTCAAAAGGTTTACTCTAATTCATCAACTTTGTTGGGGTTTTCAAAATGTTTTTATACTAATTTCAATTTGTTAGAGCGTGTTGAATTTTATCAAACAAACATTCAAATCCGAATTTAAAGAGCAAATCTTCGCTATATACTGCCATCCTTGCTTCTTTAATCAACATACTTTGCCATATCAGATTTTATGGGAATATCATTTGGAAATTGGTTAAATCGTCTTGCTCCGATCGAGGTTGTCTTTTGTCGACTGGATTCAATCGGTGTTGCATTTCATACTTGAAGGGACAAAAAGCGCTTTCAATTGTTGAAAAAATGTTGTAAAGTCACCCTGTTTTTATTTTGGAGGAAAAGTGATCGTATACGTTAGGGACAATAATGTCGATCAGGCGTTAAGAGCGCTAAAAAAGAAAATGCAGCGAGAGGGAATTTTCAGAGAAATCAAGTTGCGCCGTCATTTTGAAAAACCTTCTGAAAAGCGTGCAAGAGAGGCGTCTGAAGCAATTCGTCGTACTCGTAAATTGCTCAGGAAACGCTTAGAGAGAGAAGGTTATTAATAGAACTTGCCGATCGAAGGAGGTGTTTCTTTATAACGTTATGGGGTCATAGCTCAGTTGGTAGAGCGCGACGTTCGCATCGTCGAGGTCAGGGGTTCGACTCCCCTTGGCTCCACCATTTCCTTTTGCAAGATTGGACATTTAGCTCAGCGGTAGAGCATCACCTTCACACGG
Organism: Alphaproteobacteria bacterium; assembly: GCA_017416635.1. Classification (GTDB taxonomy): domain Bacteria; phylum Pseudomonadota; class Alphaproteobacteria; order UBA3830; family UBA3830; genus UBA3830. Next base: position 4,258 of record JAFQBQ010000114.1, read on the forward strand.
TGGGGGCCGCAGGTTCGATCCCTGCAATGTCCACCAGAAATGCAAAATCTGTTGAAATTTGAGGAGACATTGGGGCTGTCGAAGCCTGTTTTTTGCTCGATAAATTGCATCTATCATTAACTTAAAACATCTTTTATATACATTTAAATCAATCTCCAATTTCCGTTTTTCTCAAAAAAATCTCTCCAAAAGCCAAAAATTCTCCAAATAACGGGGGCTGGAGAACAGCGTCATTTCCGCTCAAATTGGAGACTTTTCTCAACTTTTCATAAAATTATCTCTAAAAAGTTCGTCGAATTTTTTGGTTACCGAATGGTACTTAAAACGCAACCCTTAACACATTGAAATACAAAGATATTATCAATCGCGACTTTACGTCAAAAAGTCACAGAGAACGCCCTAAAACGCCGATTTTAGCTATTATATTAGGGTTTACAAAGCGAGGTTAGAATTCCTACTCCCTTCCGAGGAGCGATAAGCCGATAAAACGGAAAAATGCAACAAACCATGAACACCTTGATTAGCAGGGATTTGCTGGCTAAAATTGATTTAGTACCATCTGGTAACCAAAAGAATTCTTTTACTCAAAAATGAGTATAAATAATAAAAAATATCTGCGAAGAGGATAAAGTTTTAAATACCTTCCGCAAGCTTCCGAAATTATAACTTTTCATGAACAATCGTCGACATTCTTATATGGTAAAAAATTTAACAAATTTAACAGATTGTTAACATGTTTTCAGTAGAATGAAAGAGATGGTGGAGAAAGAATTATATGAACTTTTTGCGAAAAATATTGTTGATTGTGGTTGTTGCAGTGTTCGCAAGGAATACTGAAGGAACAAAAGTTCTCCCCCCTGATAAAAAAACGACGTTTATTTTTAAAATAGGGTTTGAATTTCAAGAAACACACAACCTATGCCATTTTGCGAAAGGCAATTTTTTAATCCAAAAAAAGCCTATTTTTGCAGTTATGAAAGGTTCTCAAAAACTTTGGCACTTAGAAATCGATGGAGAAGATATAGAATTTGTTACCGAACCTTTTGATGGAGTTAATAGTAGAGATGACATATTTTTGTGCATAAAGTCTATTTCAGAAACTTGTAATTTTTTGAAATCGAAAAACAGCCCAAACCAAGATGTATCGTTTGATATTTTAATAGACGAACAAGCGATATCCCCGAAGGAAAAATCTCTAATTGAGAGATATAAATCAATCAACCCGGCGCTTGAGAAAAAATATTACAATCTTGAGAGATATTTGCAATCATCGTTGTCGGAACCTACATTAAGTGTCGTTACTAATGGCGAAATATACTCTACAATAAAAAGTGAGAAACTGAACATCTCATCCGTTTGGGAAGCGAGATTTATGCCTCAAGTTACAATACAACACCATTTAGAAAATACTATACCTTTAATTATAGGTTTATTCATTTCTGATGCCAGGATATCAACGGAAATTGAACTAAACATACTCAGATCGTTGCCATGTTTTAAGGAGGAAGAACTTATTTCGGATAAATACTTAACGAAAGAAAATGGCTTACTATTCTTACACGCTTTAACGTGTTCAGCCATGGTAAACACCTGTATGGACGGTAATACCCTTATACCTTTGGAAGAC
>JAFQBQ010000115.1 GCA_017416635.1 Alphaproteobacteria bacterium
CCCCACTGTAAAAAATCTCAACGGCGGTTTGCTGCTGATCATAACTCGATTTTCGACAGCAGTAGTCTGAGTCCTCAAAAGTTTGCGTCCATATTCGTCTGCGTTTACGTTAATGTAAAAAGTATCTTGCATAGTCCGCGCAGGATGGTAATCAGGCGTATTCAAAGTATCGAAATTGAAATGCTCATTTTCGATATCCGGACCTACTGCATACTTAAATCCATATTCGCTAAGAATTTCGGAAACCTCTGAAATAACTTTCGTGATAGGATGAATAAAACCGCCGGATTTTACATCGACAGGCATCGTAACATCTACTCTTTCCGCAGACAGATGCTCCTGCAACTCTTTCAACTCCAGTTCTTCTCTTTTTTTAGCCAGCTTATCCTGAATCGCTTCCTTCACTTCATTGATTTTAGCACCGACGACTTTCTTCTCATCCTGAGATACTTTCTGCAAGAGTTTAAATCGTTCAGTTAACTTGCCGTTTTTACCGAAAATCGCGACTTTTACAGATTCAAGCTTCTTAATGCTCGTGCACTGATCAATTTCGAAGATACAACTTCCCAACAACACATCCAGCTCTGTTAACATGACTTACTCATAAAATTATCTCTGGCTAATATTAGCAAAAATCCGAGAAAAATAAACATCAGCAGATTCAATGTAAGAAAAAAACAAATTAATTATCTTTTTTTCATCACTTTTTCGAAAACGCTTATATATTCATCCGTCATTCTGTCTGTATCTAAGAATTGTTTAACTTGCTTTTTACCTGCTTCGATTAACGATTTTCTTAAACTCGAATCAGTCACCATTCGAACGATCGTTGCTGTGATTTCATCTACATTATACGGATCGAAAAATAAAACAGCATCACCTCCGATTTCTGGCAAACTTCCTTCAGTACTACAAGCCACAGGAACACCTGCCGTCATCGCTTCCACCAGTGGCATACCAAAACCTTCATAAAGAGAAGGATGAATAAAGGCTAACGATTTTTGTAAAAGTACGCTAGCTGCTACATTATCCGCATCTCGAATAAAAATCACTTTATCTCTTAAATTAAGCTGATCGACCAAAGCTTGAATAGCTTTCATTACATCTTTGCTTTCACCGCTTCCAACCAAAGCCAATTTCATATTAGCAGAATCGTTTTGCGCAAATTTGTTGAAAGCCTTGATCAAATTCTGATGATTTTTATGACGCCAGAAACAAGATAGGAACAACAAGTAATTTTTTTCTTTCAAATTGTATCGGTCCAGAATTTTTTTGGATTCGGATTCTGATACGGCGACATCCAATCGACTGGCAAGCCTAGTTAAAATTACATGAATGGAATCTTGAGGGATATTTGGATAATGAAACAAGAGACGATTTTTTGTAAAATTAGAAATGGTTGTGAAAACTTTATCTGTTTTCAACGACATATCCATTCTTCGAAGTTTTACTGACGGTGAAGTAATTCCGCATTTTGGTTCTCTAAAATCAAAATTAAAAACGTCATGTATTGTCGTAACTTTAGGAAGATCAAACCAACTTATTCCTCCTTCTCCGCAAGTATCCCAAATTAGATCGCAATAATCATCTATAAAAAACTTTTTCCAAAAAAATGCCTGGGTCAAATAATTTCGAAATTTTCCAAAAGTTATAAAATCACACATTTTACAAGTTGATTCAGCAGATGAAGCTCGTAAAGCCTGTACTTCCAAAACGGATATAGCAGGGTTACTTATAAAAGATTGACTCAAAAACTTTTTATTGTAGATTACAACTAAAAACTTCCAATCCGGACGTTTTTTCAAAATACTTTCTACGACATTTTCAATAAGAACAACCATTCCTCCTGGACTTATGCCTGATGCATCGACAATAATATTTTTAGCATCCTTATTAGATTTATCTGTCCAATCGATATCTGTTTTTTGGCTTAGCAAACCAGAGAAACCGCCTTGCGGCAACAAAACCATAAGCGCAGTTAAATATGCCAAAACAAGGATCGCTATTACCAAAGATATTCTGAAAAATTTGTTCATTTATCGATACCTCTATCATTTAAAGCCTAACGAAAAATCTTTACGGATTATTTTACCAAACTCTCGCAAAATTCCCAATCTATACAATGCATTACGAAATTTTTTATATAATCTGCACGGTTACTCCTATAATCTATGTAGTAAGCATGCTCCCACAAATCTATCACGCATAACGGAATTGCATCTGTGCCAACAGGATTCTCCGCATTCGCAGTATTCAAAAATTTTAATTTATCATCTTCCAGAATCAGCCAACTCCAGCCACTACCGAACATTGTACCGGCATGAGCAATATATTC
>JAFQBQ010000116.1 GCA_017416635.1 Alphaproteobacteria bacterium
GCAAATTAATCGATGAAGATTCTTTTTGGAAATTATGGAAAACATCTTCAAACAGAATTTTTTTGATACTATCCAGACAAGATTACCGCAAGGTTTTTTCTAAAGGATTGGATTGGCACAAAATTGTAAAGTTCGATGAAAATTTTATAGCGATAGTGAACAAATGATGAATTATTTTCTTATTATCTTTCAGGTATTCATTAACACCGCAGCTCAGCTGTTTCTCAAAAACGGAGCAAAAATGATAGATTTCTCGCAATCATTGCCTGGAATTTTTATTGCGATGATTACCAACATTAATATTTGGGCTGGAGGAATAATTTTTGTTATATCATTTCTCCTTTGGATTTATCTTTTGAACCAATTTGATTTAAGTTTTCTGTATCCTTTCGGCAGTTTGTCATTTATATTGGCTGCAATCGGCGGGTGGTTTTTCTTCGGAGAAAATGTTACCTTTTACAGGGCTTTTGGAATATTGTTAATTTTTATAGGAGTGATTTTCGTTGCAAGAAATTAAGAAGTTTCTTCCTCTTTCTAGACCTACAATTAGTAAAGAGACTATAGATGAAGTCGTGAATGTTTTAAAATCCGGATGGCTCGCGACAGGACCATTAACACAAAAGTTTGAAACAGAATTGAGTCATTATTATGCCGAAAGAAAAGTTGCATGTTTTACTTCCGCGACGGCGGGACTTCAAGCTGCGCTTATGGCTATAGGAATTAAGCCTGGAGATGAAGTTATAACGACTCCGATGACTTTCGTGTGTACTGCAAACGTTATTGCAATGCTCGGCGCGAAACCAGTTTTCGTGGATATCGACAGAAATACGTTCAATATCGATGAAAACAAAATCGAAGCGGCTTGCACAGAAAAAACAAAAGCTATTATGCCGGTCCATTATGCGGGGCTTCCTGTTAATTTGGATGTCATTTATCAAATCGCGAAAAATAAAAATTTACGAGTTATCGAAGACGCAGCGCATGCTGTCGGTTCGTCGTACAAAGGTCGGAAAATCGGAACGTTCGGAGATATTCAAGTTTTCAGTTTCCATCCGATTAAAAATATGACGTCGGGCGAAGGCGGATGTGTAGTTTTGGATAACGAGAACGAATATAAGACGCTCGGTCTGCAAAGATTCCATGGAATTGATCGTTCGATTTGGGATAGATTTTCGAAAAAGGGAAACAGTTCGTATGATGTTGTTATACCGGGATTCAAAAGCAATATGTCCGACATTCAAGCAGCGATCGGATTGCATCAATTAAGTGAAGTCGAAGACATGAATGCGAAGAGAAGGCATCTTGCTGAACGATATCGCGAAGCCTTTGCTGACATGGATGATAAATTTGCAATGCAAGCCCAGCCGAATTACGAATATATTCATTCAGGGCATTTATTCCCGATTTGTTTGCGTGATGGAGACAAGCGAGACAAATTAATGAGTTATCTCAAAGAAAATATGATTGGCGCACTTGCGTATTACGCTCCTGTTCATCTTTTCTCGTACTATCAGAAAGAGTTCGGATACAAAAAAGGAGATTTCCCGGAAACCGAATACGTGGGCGACAGAATTATTTGTTTGCCGCTTTACGTTGATCTTTCCGAAGACGAACAAGATTACGTAATAGATAAAGTCAGAGATTTTTTTAATTAGGAGCGGATATGCAAAAGAAGCAGATTCAGCCTCGGACGGAAAATTCCGCAAAAAAGCGGATCGCGAAAAAATCCGACGGACAGATTGAGTTCAAAAAATTAAACAACGGCTGTCCGGAAGTGTCGATAGTCATTCCAATGTTTAACGAGGAGGAAAATTTCCACGATTTATCTACTCGTCTGTTAAAAACAATGGATGCGGACAAACGCAGTTACGAAGTCATTTTCATCGATGATGGTAGCACGGATAAAACTCCAGAAATGTTGAGGACTTTGTTCAAAAAAAGGTCAGACGTTGTTCGCGTGATTACTTTCAACGGAAATTACGGACAGTATGTCGCGATTTTGGCAGGCTTTGAACACGTGCGTGGAGAAGTTATTGTTACATTGGACGCTGATTTACAAAATTTACCTGAAGAAATTCCCGACTTATTAAATAAGATGGAAGAAGGTTATGATCTCGTTGGAGGTTATCGAAAGAAACGTCATGACAATTGGTTTAGAACTTACGCGTCCAAAACGATTAATTACATTCGCGCAAAAACGACAGGCATACAAATGCGTGATCACGGATGCATGCTTCGTGCGTACAAAAGATACATTATAGATGAAGTCGTTAAAACGCGTGAGACGTCGACTTTCATAACAGCGTTGGCGCAAAAATTTGCAGGTAAAGCGATTGATTTTCCTGTAACGCATGAGGAGCGCCGGAAAGGAATTTCGAAGTATAATTTGTACAAACTTATTCGGATTACTTTTGATTTAATGACTGGATTTTCGCTCGCGCCATTGCAGGCATTTACAATGGTCGGAATGACGATATCGGCAGCGAGCCTCGTTTATTTTTTCGTTGAGGTATTTAAAAAAGTCGTCGGGCATCATCACGGATTTGGATTGCATTTTGCTTTCGTATTTCTTTTGCTTAGCATTCTTATTCTCGGAGTTGGACTGCTCGGAGAATATCTCGGACGAACTTATTTTACCGTATGCAATCATCCGCGTTTTGTTATTCGCGAAATTTTAGAAAAAAGCATTAAAGAAAAAGAAGAGAAAAAATCATGAATATTTTAATAATAGGAGCCGGCGGTTTTATCGGCAGCAATCTTTCTGAAGAAATTTTAGAGAGAAAGAAAGAATGGAACATCACCGCGATAGATATTTCTGACGCGAAAATTTCACATCTATTGAATAAAGATAAATTTAATTTCATTAAAGCCGACATTATTAAGGAAACAGAAATTGTCGACGATGCTTTAAAAAATTGCGATGTGGTTTTGCCGTTGGCGGCGATTGCAAGTCCGCTGACTTACGTACAGGATCCGATGAGAGTATTTGAATTGGATTTCGAAGCAAATTTGCGAATCGTAAAACAAGCTGCGAAACTTAAGAAAAGAGTGATTTTTCCATCAACTTCTGAAGTCTATGGAATGTGTTCCGATGAAGCGTTCGATGAATATAATTCGAACTGCGTGACGGGACCGATTTGCAAGCAGCGTTGGATTTATTCTTGTTCAAAGCAAATGCTAGATCGAGTGATTTTTGCGTTGGGCATTCGCGACAATCTTCAATATACTTTGTTCCGTCCGTTCAATTGGATTGGCCCACGTCTGGATGATATTAATAATCCGAATAACGGTTCATCTCGTGTCGTTACTCAATTTTTGAGCAACATTCTGCACGGTAAAAATTTAAAACTTGTAGATGGTGGTGCGCAAATTCGATGCTTTACATATATTTCCGACGGCGTTGATGCGTTAATAAAAATTATAGAGAATAAAAACGGTTGTGCGAATCAGGAAATATTCAATGTAGGGAATCCGTACAACGAACTCAGCATAAAAGATCTTGCTTATAAAATTAAAGAGCTCGCGAAGTCATATTCAAGAACAAAAACTTTCGCGGAAGCCGCCAAAATCGAAGAAATTAATTCATCTGAGTACTATGGAAAATCATATCAAGATGTAAATCGGCGAGTTCCTTCCATTGCGAATGCAAAAGAAAAATTAGATTGGATTCCGCAAGTAAACATGGATGAGTTGTTAAAGCGAACGATGGATTTTTATTTCAAATAGTAGTTTTTTGTTAGTAAAATAGATGGTATACATAAATCGTGTTGGATTGCGCGAGCGTGGTGGAACTGGTAGACACGCCAGATTTAGGTTCTGGTGGTTTATGCTGTGGGGGTTCGAGTCCCTTCGCTCGCACCAAAAGTAGAATTGGAGTTTTTTATGAAAATTTTAAACAGAACTAGTGATGGTTTAAAAAGATGTTACAACGTCTTGATTGCAATAGAAGAATTAAAGCAAGCTAAAGCCGCGAAATTGCAAGAAATAGCAAAAGAAATGAAACTCCCTGGTTTCAGACCGGGAAAGGTTCCTGTTTCAGTGGCTGAGCGTATGTATGGAGATTACGCGGCAGCAGAATCTAAAAAAGCATTGATCGATAACCAGTCAAAAAAGATATTAGACGATGAAAATCTCACGATATCGTTTAGTTTCGAAACGAACACCGTAAAAGAGGACGAAAACGGTCTTGAGTTTGAGTTAAAGTTTGAGTTAATTCCGGAGTTCAAACTGCAAGCGATAGATAAAGTTAAGCTAGTGAAAAAAGTTGCGGAAGTTACCGACAAAGAGACAGAGGAAGTCTTAGAAGAAATTCGTAAACACAAAACCAAGTGGGTTGATGTTTCCGCGGATACCAAAGCAAAAAAGGATATGAAGGTCATCGTTGATTTGAATATTCTTACGAAAATAAAAAAGAGTAAATCGGACAAGGTAGAAGATCTCCAATTGGTTCTTGGCGATGCCTCGATAATGGAAGATTTCTGGAAACCATTGGTCGGATGCAAAATTGGTGACGTCAAAGAATTCGATGTTAATTATCCGCAAAATTTCTCGAATAAAGATTTCGCAGGAAAAGCCATTCGCTATTCCGCATCAGTTAAGAACATTCAAAAATCCGAGGAATATAAAATAGATGACGAGTTTGCGAAGTCCATCGGCTGTAAAGATTTAGAAGAAGCGAAAACCTGGGCGAAAGGCAGAGCTATCGCGAAATATAGCGAAATGTCTAACGAACTTTTGAAAAGAGATTTGCTTGAAGAATTATCTAAGCTGTACTCATTTGATGTTCCTGCAAATATGTTCGAAGTCGAAAAAGCTGAAGTAATAAAGCAGATTAAAAATGAGGCCAAAAAACTAAATCAAGAGTTTACCAAGGAAATCGAGGAAGAGTGCGGAAAGCTCGCTGCTCAAAGGGTTCGTTTAGGATTCATTGTCGCGAAAATAGCAAAAGAAGAAAAGATTGCTGTTACGCAGAACGAAATACAGCAAGCGGTTCGGAGCGTTGCTGCGATGTACCCAGGACAGGAGACTCGTGTATACGAAATGTATCGCCGTCCAGGAGCGTTAAATGCGATAGTTGGACCGATTTTAGAGTCGAAAGTCGTTAATTTCTTGGTCGATAAGCTTAAACCAACCGAAGAGAAATGTTCTGTAGAAGCATTGGTTGCTTTGGATGAGGAGCCTTTTGAGTTTTTCAAAAAAGGAATTGAAGAAAACAAAAAGAAAAGTGCGTCTAAAGGAAAAACTCGGGTAAAAAAAGAAGGTAAAGCCGAAGAAGCAGCCGTATCTGAAGAGAAATAGTATTAATTGCAAGAAGGGAAGAAAAATGGAGCGCATAATTGACGATTTAGTGCCGATGGTAATCGAGCAAACAAGCCGAGGAGAAAGATCTTTTGATATTTTTTCTCGCTTGTTGAAAGAACGCATTATCTTTTTAACGGGGGAAGTGAATGATACCTCAGCAAGTTTGATTTGCGCTCAGTTGCTGTTTTTGGAATCGGAAGATCCGAAAAAAGACATTTTCTTCTACATAAATTCTCCAGGAGGAATTGTAACTTCAGGTTTGTCGATTTACGACACGATGCAGTATATCACGCCTGAAGTTACTACTCTATGTATGGGACAGGCCGCGTCCATGGGTTCATTGTTGTTAACAGCAGGAGCAAAAGGCAAGAGATATTCTCTCCCGAATTCGCGAATAATGATCCATCAGCCATCAGGTGGATGTAGAGGTCAGGCTACTGATATCGAGATTCATGCCAAAGAAATTTTAAATTTGCGCAAGAGATTGAATGCGATGTATGTAAAGCACACGGGGCGTTCTTTAGAAGAAATTGAAAAAGCAATGGAACGCGATAATTTTATGTCTCCAGAAGAAGCAAAAGATTTCGGACTGATAGACACGATTATCGAAAAAAGGTCAGTGAAGGTTTGAGGATGAAGTAGCTAAGGAAAATGCGATGATTGTAGTATGCCCGAATTGTTCATGTAAATATTTTGTAAAGCCCGAAATTCTCGGAAAAGGGAAGTTGGTTCGCTGTGCGATGTGCGGAACTACTTGGCAGCAACTTCCACTGGCCGAAAAATCTAAACGTGATGAAGTCATTCGAATGTTGAAGGTCACCGTGTTTTGGTTTACGGTATTTATTACAGTATTTCCTTTGTTATTTGCAAGACAAACCGTGATGAAATATTGGCCGGCATCTTCATCTTTTTATAATTATTTCCTGGGAAGAAGTCCGACTGATGCATCAATTTTTTCGATAAAGAAAGTCTCAAGTTTCTTCATAAAGAGAGACGGTAAATTGTATATGGGAATTAAAGGCGAAATCGAGAATATGTCCGATGAAGTCCAAATGATTTATGGCATTCATATTGATCTGAGAGAAGAAAATATGGGAGCAGATAATTTCAGAGCGTCTTGGACGCAAAAGTTTTCATATGATAAATTACTTCCTAATCAGAAAATTGTTTTCGAAACTGACTTAAAGCGTGTTCCGTACAAGAATTTGATTTGCGAAATTAAATTGGCATCTTTGTAATGAAAAAAGAAAGTGTCAACGCGCTTTTTGCAGACTTATTTTTTAAATTTACAGAATTTTTCGGAGTGTGTTTGGTTTTTGCCGCTCTGGTTTCTTTTGCTGCGTTGCTTTCATATTGTCCGGAAGATTTATCGTTTAATACGGCAATAGACGGATTCGTCTCGAATCTGGTATTGAGCCTTGGAAGTTATTATTCAGATGCGATGATGCAATTTTTTGGAGCAACTTCGTATTTGTTCTCGTTAATTTTGGTTTCATTCGGATATCAGCTTATAAAATATCATTCTATCGCATATTACCGATTTATCAGCAGTCTCATATGCGGAATTTCATGTTCTGCGTTTTTATATCTTATCGATTTTAAACAATGCGGCGTCGTCGGAATGTTCATAGCATCATATAGTTTTCGACATTTAGAAATTGAGCATGAATATTATGCTCCGTTTTTTGCTTTTGTATTTTTTGTAACTTTTTTAATTTCAGTCAGATTTCATTGGAGCAGCTTTACGAACGTAATCTCCGGCATACACTTTTGGATTACAGGAAAGAGCAAGCAATTAAAAGAAAAGAGCCTTCCAGAAATAAATATTTTGAATCATTCGTCAGAAAATCCGGGTGCGATTTTAGCTGCATCGATTCCAAAAAAGAAACAGCGGACGCAAGTAAAAAGTGGCAGCGATTTCGTGATGCCGTCGATTCATTTGTTATCCGAAGCAAAACACAATGGCGAAAAGCTTTCTGAAAATGAACTAAAGAATCGCGCAAATAATTTGTTGACTGTGCTTTCGGATTTTGGAATCAACGGAGAAATTACCGGAGTCAGTCCAGGACCTGTCGTTACATTGTATGAATTGATGCCGGCGGCGGGTATAAAATCTTCGCGAGTTATTGGTCTGTCGAATGATATTGCAAGATATATGAGTGCGGTTTCCGCAAGAGTCGCTGTTATCCCTGGAAAAAATGCACTCGGAA
>JAFQBQ010000117.1 GCA_017416635.1 Alphaproteobacteria bacterium
CATTAAAGGAATTCCTATTATTAAAACACCAAATTGTAGTACATCGGTGAAGACAACAGACCTTATTCCTCCGAAGGAAGAGTAAGCTATCACGACAAGACTTCCGACAATTGTTCCATAAAAATGAGGAATTCCGAAAAATAAATTGCAAATATATCCAATGGAACTGACTAGCACTGCGACATATCCAATGGAAAACAAAACATTAGCAACGCCACTCATTATTTGACCGGGCTTTCCGTATAAATCTCCCATGATTTCACCGATTGAAATCTTGTCCGAAAAATTTTGAAGAACTTTAGGAGCTACTACATAAGCATGAAAAAGCAAACTAAACGTCTGGCACAGCTGAATAACAAAAAAAGCCAGTCCGACGCTATATATTCGTTCACTTACGCCAATGAGGTCATCGCCACCCATCCAGGTTGAAAATATTGTGGAAACTAACACTGTTGTAGGGAAAACTTTTGCTGAAACCGAAAAATCTTTCATACTTTTTACTTTGCGGCCAGCCAGCACCCCGACTGTGAGAGTCACCAATAAATACAAGACAACAATAACTAAATCTGTCATGAAAAAAAACCTTTCCCACTCATCAAAGGGAGATTACAAAATTATTAACAAAAATTCAACTTAAAAAACAAGTGCACTTGGCAGACTGCCAAAAGTGAAAGATTCAAACAGACAATCAGTGTATAAAAACAACTTATTTCCTCTGTAGTGAAAACGCAATCAATGATCCGATGACGATTAGGATTAATCCGCCGATGATGTACAAATCTGGTAATTTATTGAATGCAAAAAAGTCGATGAGCGTATTTGGTATTAGCATTACATATGCAGCAGAAGCCAGACCTGAACTTGATGATAGTTTGAACGCTCGGGTGATAGAATATTGCGCGATGGCTCCTATTACTCCACCGATGCTTAATATAATAATTCCTTCAGCTGAGATGAATGAAAATTCGCTTCCGCCTAAAATCAACGTAGTAAGAATCAAACAAGTATTGTGATACGAAATAATCGTAAATTCGCTTTCTGTGAACGCTAATTTTTTTATCAGAACTTGATTTAGAGCGCTGATTAGCGAAGCAATGACAGCCCACAAAATTCCTAACTGAAAAATTCCGCAGCCGGGACGGAATGCTAGACAAATTCCAGAAAATCCAAGCAGAATCGCGAATAAATTTTTCGGATTAAATTTTTCATTTAATACCAAAACGCTAAGCGGAATAACAAAAATTGCCGTGGTACCTCCGACTACGAATACATCTGTCATCGAAGCGAATTTGTATGCATTCATAGCGGCATATGTTCCGCAAGTCGCAAGAATGGCTCGCAAAATATTTTCTTTTTTTCGGCTGCTTTCATACGGATTAACTTTATGAAAAAGCATGAGCGCGATAATCGGAATAAATCTAAAAATTGTTCGCAAAAACACTACTTGATGTACGCTGTAAACGGACATTGCATTTTTCATTATGGCGTCCGAAAACGAATACAAGGTGACGCCGAGTACTACCAGCAAATATCCTTTTCTTTGATTCATCTGTATACCCGATCACTATCCACATCGTCAGCAACAAAAAAATTTTTAGCTATTTCGTGGCTGAAAAAACACATCATGAATCTTATAACAAAAAAATTATGGCGCGACGAAATTTTTTTACATCTCTGCCGCGTCATATTAATTATTTGTCATCTGGTTTCATTACAATAGCACCGCAAGGACATTCTGTCGCGCAGATGCCGCAGCCTTTGCAGTAATCGTAATTAAATTCCAAAGTTCCGTCTTCGTGCTTGATTATCGCGTTGTCCGGACAATAACTGTAGCAATTATCGCAGTGGAAACAATTTCCGCAAGACATGCATCTCGAAGCTTCCTTTATCGCTTCGGCACTTGTATAGGAAACATCTTTTTCGTCGAAAGTTAAATCACCCAAACGCGAAACTTCTTTGCGCTTGTCGGAAGCGTAATATTCTAAATTCAATTTCTTGAAATTTGCGACTTCGTTTTTCGGATTTTTTACAACTTCTTTATTTTGCAAGTATGCATCGATGCACTTTGCGGCTTTTTTTCCGTAGCCGATCGCATTTGTCACTGTCCTTTTACCAGGAATAAGATCTCCTCCGGCGAAAACGCCTTTTTTGGAAGTCATCATATTGGCATCTACTTCGACTAGTCCCTTATCGGAAACCTTAATTTCATCCATTTCCGCCAAAATTTCGGACTCGACTGACTGTCCGATTGCAAATATTACGCTGTCGGCGATAAAACTTTCACTTTCTCCGGTTTTGCTTAAAATACGCTGCTCGCTGTCGTATTTCATTTTGTCGAAAACAACACGATTGTGAATTATTGAGGTAATAACTCTTAAACACAAAATTTCAACACCTTCGGACAAGGCTTCTTGAATTTCTGTTTCATGTGCTGGCATCTCGTTGATAGTTTTTCTGTATGCAATTTTTACAGATTTCGCTCCAAGCCTTAACGCAGAACGCGCCGCATCAATGGCTGTGTTGCCGCCGCCGTAAACAAGGACTTTATTTCCGAGATGAATGTCGTCCATCTGCTTGTCTTCCAATTTTTTGAAAAAATCGATAGCGTCAATGACGTTGGAATCTCCTTCTATATCGATATTTGTCGGCGATGCGACGTTTGCTCCGATTGCCAAGTAAACTGCATCGAATTTATCAATCTCATCCTTTAGTTTATTGACCTTCTTTTCACAGATGATCTTTACGCCTAAATTTTCGATGCGCTTAATTTCTGCATCCAAAACGCGCCGCGGCAGTCTGTACGCAGGAACGCCATATCTCATCATTCCACCTGGTAATTTATGCGATTCGTAAACGGTAACGTCATATCCGAATTTTCTCAGAAAATACGCCGCAGATAACCCGCTTGGACCTGCTCCGATTATCAAGACTTTTTTATTATGTGAAGATTGTACTGGCTCAAACTGCCAATCTTGCGCAATTGCCATATCTCCGATAGAACGCTCTAACAAATTAATATTGACGGCTCCGTCGTACTGATCTCGGTTGCAAGCTTTTTCGCAAGTATGATAGCACACGCGTCCCATCGTTGCAGGGAACGGATTGTTTGTGACCATTTCCTGCCACGCACTTAAAAATTTTCCTTCTTGCGCGAACGAAAGCCACTGCTGAATATTTTCTCCAGCGGGACAAGTGACATTACACGGAGGAAGCCTATGCACATAGCAAGGACGATTCGTTCTCCAAGACCCGGTTTCATTTTTCAAACTTGTTCTGCTGTCGAGAACTGTTGCAAAAGGCTTACTCATCTGCAATTACTCCTAACTGATATCTTTCAATATTACTGTTTGCTATTTTTTGTAGAATCTGAATGTTCGCTGGATCGGCGTTTTTCCCGAACAAATGTGCGAATCTCTTTTGAGTCTTCAAATATTCTTCAACCGGAATAAATGATTCAATCTTCGTTGAATTAATAATTCCGTTTTCCGCCTCGAACAAAGGATACAATCCGCACTTAATTGCTAATTTCGCGATTTTTATTGTGTCGGACGTTGCATGTCCCCATCCCAACGGGCATGGACAATGTATTTGAATATACTTTGCGCCTTTGATATTGATGGCCTTCGCTACTTTTGCTTCGAGGTCGTGGATATCTCCGACGCTCGCCGTTGCGACATATGGAATTCCGTGAGCAATGGCAATATCCGGAACATTTTTTCCGACAGTTGGTTCGTTTCCATTATAAACTTTGTTCGGTAAAGTCGTCGCCGTTCTGGCTAATGCCGGAGTCGCGCTCGACCTTTGAACTCCAGTGTTCATATATGCTTGGTTATCATAACAAATGTATAGAACATCGTCATTTCTGTCGAACATACCTGATAAGCATCCCATTCCGATATCGGTAGTCCCGCCGTCTCCGCCTTGTGCGATAACTCGTAATTCTTTTTCTGGATTTAATTTAAAAGCTGCAGCGACTCCGCTTGCGACTGCTGCTGCGTTTCCGAATAATGAGTGCAGCCAAGGAATATTCCAAGAACTTTCTAAAGAAGCGCAAGAAAACACTTCCAAACACCCAGTAGCATTTACAACGGCAATTTTTCCGTTGGTTGCATTAAAAGCTGCATCGACAGCGCATCGTGCGGCTAATGCTTCACCGCATCCTTGACATGCGCGATGCCCGCTTGTGATGGCATTCGGTCTGTTTGCGGAAGATTGTACAGTCGTATTTCTGCCAAATCTGTTTCCCATGGTTAAACTGGACATATTTTCTTCCTCCCCTTAATTGTTACACTCAGCGAGTCTCTGTTCTTCCTCGCGAATAATTTCATGATTCAATCCGAGGAATGTGACGTCGTCATCTTTTTTGAAACTTTCTTTCAATAGAGACATTGTGATGTTTCGACCTCCGATACCAGCGATAACAGAAGTCACTTTTACATTCGTGCCTTTTAATGCTAGCTCTATTTCTTGGAACAAAATTCCGCCTCTTCCGAGGGCGAACGCTTTTTCGACGACGATGACTTTCTTTTTATTTTGCAAAACTTTTGCTATCGCTTCCGCTGGGAACGGTCTGTATGTAACTATCGACAAAACACCGAACTTTTCGTTCCCTTCAGCATTTAGCTCATCAATTGTATCTTTGATTGTTCCCAAAACGGACCCCATCGCGACGATCACAACATCAGCATCATCCACATTATATTGACGAATCAGTCCTCCGGAATTTCTTCCAAACTGTTTTGCAAACTCTTCACCGATATTTGCGATGATATCCAAGGCCTTTATTTGCTTTTTATGCTCCAGATAGCGAACTTCCATAAATTCCGTCGGAGAAACCATCGCTCCAATCGAAACAGGATTTTTTTCATTCAAATAAACTTCAGGCTTGTACGGAGGAAGGAATTTATCGACTTCTTCCTGAGATGGAATATCAACTTGCTCATAAGCATGAGTTAAAATAAATCCATCTACGCAAACCATGATCGGACATTTTACAGCTTCCGCAATTTTGAAAGCTTGAATGTGCAAATCGACAGCTTCCTGATTGCTTTCGGCAAAAACCATAAGCCAGCCTGCGTCTCTTGCGGCCATTGCGTCAGCATGATCGTTCCAAATATTTATCGGAGAGCCTATCGCTCTGTTTCCCAACGTCATAACAATTGGTAAATCCAAACCGGAAGCGTTGTAAACCGCTTCAATCATATATAAAAGTCCTTGGCTGGACGTTGCCGTGTAGCTTCGAACACCTGCGGCTTCTGATCCGATGACTGCGCTGATCGCTCCCATCTCAGATTCGACATTCATATATGCGCAATTCTCTAATTGCTTGCTGTGAACAAGTTCCCCAAGACCTTCAACAATATGCGTTTGAGGCGTGATAGGGTAAGCGCACACTACATTCGGGCGACAGAGTGCAACTGCTCTGGCAACTGCTTGAGATCCTTCCAACTGATATAGCATTACTTTTCTCCTAAAGTTTTTTCATAAGCAATTTGCGCTGCTTTTACATTTTTTTCAGCGATAGCTCCTGCAAATTTTGTATTTATTGCTTGAATCACCGAGTCTATTGAAATAATTCCCGTTAACGCAGCGAAACTTCCCAGCAAAACCGAATTTGGAATCGGTCGCCCGACTTGCTCGATTGCAATTTGCGTAGCATCGATGCATTTTGTTTTTAAATGGTTTGGAAGTGGCATATCGCAATCATTCGAGTTAACTAAAAGGTACCCGCCATTTACTATACCATTTAGAGCATTCGCCGGCTTTATAACAGTTTTATCTTGAATGATTATTGCATCAGGAGTCGAGATTGGTTCCCTTAACCTGATTTCCTTATCTGAAATTCTGCAAAACGCAACAACAGGTGCGCCCATTCTTTCAGAACCGAAACTCGGAAATGCTTGCGCATACTTTTTTTCGATAAATGCCGCGATAGATAACATCTCGGCAGCAGTGACAACTCCTTGACCACCTCTTCCGTGAATCCTGATTTGGAACATCTGCCCTCCAATCACAAACTACAAATCATAATATATAAAATATATCATAAAATGGGTTTATTACGAAAGTGGAAAATCTTTACAGCAAAAATCCAATAGATGAGGCATATCCGTTGCGGAGATTGCTTCGAAATTCCATTTCTCGCAATGACATTATAGCCTACTTTTTCGACGCTTTTTCTTGTTTTAACTTCATTGTTATGAAAAACCTAGGAATTCATTGAGTCCAAAGAAAAATCAGTATATATTTCTTGTGGATTTGATTTAACATGCGACACTTAACCAGAATTCTGTTCGGACGCGTTTTTATAGCGACTTTTTACTCCACTATCGCACTGACGTTTTGCGCGTGGATGGTACAAGCTTCTAAATATTTGGATGTCTTGACCAACAATGTGAGTCTCATGAGATTTTTTCGATTCACATCGCTTTTGTCGATAGACATTATCGTATTTATTCTGCCGATTTCTTTCGCAATATCTGCAGCTTTTGTTTATTTGCGATTTACCGAATCCAATCAGCTGTTAGCATTGCAGTCAGCAGGAATTTCTCCAAGAAAAATACTAAGACCGATAATATCTTTAGGTTTAATTATTACCGGCCTTTTGTATGTATGTAACGCATATATATCTCCGTTAGCTTGGCGAGAATTTCGCAATATGGAATTCCAGATAAAAAACAATATCGAGCCGCCGACCAATGCCGGACTGATTTTTTCCGGAAATGATGTTTCAGTATATGCGCAAAAATATCTCGGAAGATTAACTTTCGGAAATATAATCATCATAGATTCGCGTACACCGAATAAAGTTTGCAGTATGTCTGCTAAATTCGGAACATTAAGTGAAAACATCTTAATTTTAAAAGACGGAGAGAGGTCAGAAGTTAATTTTGCGAAAAAACAAAATTCAAAGACCTCGTTTGGTTCATATGTATATGATTTAAACGAAATTTTAAAGCAACAGCATCCGCAACGTCGAGCGAACGAATATTTTATACATGAGTTATTCAGTGCTGACTCTAATGATGTAGATAAAAACAAGGAAAATGTCGCGATGTTTCATCAAAAAATGGCGACTCCGCTACTTGCGTTGATATTTCCGTTGATGGCTTTTTACTTTATTGCATTAGCACCGTATAAAAGAGATACTTCATACTTGCGAATGGCTAAATTGATTTGTGTAATTATAGTTATACAGGGGATTTCGCTTGCTTTTGCAAATATTTCGGCTCGAAATGAGTTATTCATAGCGATTAATTATTTATTCTTGGCTGCGATGTTGATGTTTTCAATTTGGTTGATGAGGAAGAAGTGAATAAAACGCTATTTACATACATTTTTGTAAAGCAGTTAAAGGCATTTTTGTTCGTTTCCTTTTCTGTTTTTTTGATAATCGGATTGTTTGACTTTGTCGAAGTCAGCAGGAGATTTCCAATTTCCTCGGTTAGCGAATTTTGTTATGATTTGCAGCTTACTTTTTTACGCGTGCCGATTACTTTCTGCGAGATTTTGCATTACATTTATTTTATAGCAGCGACTTTTAGTTTGTGGGATTTGTGCCGATCACATCAAGTTACAATAATGAAGTCGGCGGGAAGATCTCCTCAACAAATTTTGTTTCCGTTTATAATTTTTTCCTGCGTCGTCGCGCTATCCTGGCTATTTGCATTTCAGCCGCTTGGAATTTTATCTGAACAATCTTATCAAAGAAAAATTCACCCTGAAGAAGTTTCATCTTTCGAGAAAAATGAAAACATTTGGATTGACTATGGAAACAATAAAAAAGTCGCGTTCATAAAATCAATTTTTAAAAATTCTTTTCAAAATTTTTGTATAATTGATTGGGAAAATCACAGCGAAATTCTCGCCGCATCAGGGGCAATGAAAGATGATACTTTGGTACTGAAAAATGTTTCTCTATTTCAAAATAATAAATGCAAAAATTATGATGTATATACGGTTAGCCGGAACATGTCGTTTGAACTTTTAAAATTATTATCATTACCGGCGATTCGCCAAGATATTTATGCGCTGAGCAAAGTCTTTCAAATTGAAAAAAATCATAACTTAAGTTTGCGCGTATACGAACTTGCGTTTCATAAATTATTAGCGAATTTCGCAACGTTCATTTTATTCGCATTGTTGGCTGCTGTTATATGTTTTCCGATTAATCGGTATAAAACAAAAACAAATATAGCGTTGCAAATGCTTTTCATTTCGTTACTGTTAAAGTTCTCAAATAATTTGCTTGAGTCATTTGCTTATACAGGTACAATGTCTGTAACGCTAGCCGCATGGGCTACGACACTGTTTCTGTCGCTCATTGCGATTGCAATTTTGGTTTGGAAAGAAGCATGAATAAAATTTGCTGTTTGATGATTTGTTCTATAGCAACCGGTTCGGTTTTTGGCGGCGATATTACATTCATCAACTCGGATGTCACTGAATATTCAGGAAATACCATAAACTGCAAAGGAAATGTCATTGCAGTTTACGGAAGAGAAGTTGTTTCAGCAGATGCAATAAATTACGATTCGGAAAAAGATTGTTTAATCGCAGAAGGAAATGTCATTGTAAAAGATTCCATGTCGAACACGTACTTAGCGGATAAGATTTGCGTTAAACAAAATTTCGCATCGGGATATGCCAAAAATATAAAAATCATAACTTGCGACAAAACAAGATTAGCAGCCAAAAGATGTACTATTCGAAACAATGAATATGAATTGGAAGATGTAATATTTACGCCGTGTTATGAATGTACAGAATCGGGCTCACTTACGTGGCAATTGAAATCTCGAAACGTCATTTTCAATCCGCAAAACTATACATCTTATAAAGATGCGGTTATCGAAGCATTTGACGTCCCATTGCTTTATGTTCCGTATATCTCTCATGTAAGTACAAATTTGAAGCGCAAAAGCGGTTTTCTGCTGCCGGAATTTGCGACTTCATCGCAACAGGGATTTAGCGTACTTCCAAAATATCTTTGGTCGATTTCTGATTCTCAAGAATGCATTTTTAAACCGATTCTCTCAACTAAATTAGGACAAGTCGCATGGGCATATTACGGTTTGAGATTTCGAAATGGAGAATTTAACATTGATGCCAGCATCACCGACACAAAATCCGTGGAGAAAAAAAGCGGAGCGACCTCAGAAGAGCAACATCGCATTGATAAAATCAGAAAATCAGGATATCGCGGACATATTTTTTCAAAATTGAGATACGATATTAACGATAAATTTAGAATGGGATTCGATGTTAATTTATCTTCCGACAGGTATTATCTAAAGAGATTTTCATTTTTTGATAGTGTACCAAAAACTTTAGAAACCGACGTGTTTGCGGAAGGATTTGATAGGCGAAATTACATTTATGTAAAGTCATCAATGTTTCAAACTGAACATGATGATATCGCTCCGAAAATTTTGCCGATGTTTGCTCATGATCGTTACTTCGATTTCTTAAGTGGAACTTTATCATTTGAAATGTTTGCGATGAATCTTGCATTTCCTGAAAGCAGAAATTCTCAAAAATACATTATGAACTCCATGTGGAGCAAAGAATTTATATTGTGGAAAGGAATTCTTGCGGACATAAGTTTCGGTGCGACGTTGCAAGGACTTCAAGTTTCTGAAAAACGTCGGTCCGACTATGATTCATATTTCCAGGCGCGACCGGTTTCTACAATAAAACTTCAGTGGCCGTTTGTTGTGACTTATCAAAGAATGGAAACAATAATTTCTCCGATTCTCGGACTAAATGCAGCAGGAAATAAAAAATATTTCGATGTTATGGAATCTCCTTTCGACGAACTTAACATAGTAAACGTTTTTTCGAACAGTAAATCAATTTCTCCATACAATATCGATTCCGGTAGTCAGTATTTTTACGGAGCAAATGTCGAGGGTTACAATTGTTCTAAAAAAATGTACAAATTAATTTGCGGAAGATCTGTGTCGCTCACAAAAGTATTAGAGCGAACAGAATCATCTGGTTTAAAATATCGTCATTCGAATATAGTCAGCGAGTTGGACGTTTTTTTAACACGATCATTGACTGCAACAATCGATGGCGATTACTCTACTCAGGATAAAAAAATAAATAAAATAGAATCGCGAATAAATTACAACTGTGATAGAGGCGCGTTTGGAATTATGGCGTTCCGAGGCAAGCAAATTTTTTGCGATCCATTTAAAGTTAATGAAGATTTGCTCGATGAAGAAATTGTGCAAAAGAAATACAAAGGTATTCAAATAAATTTGGAATATAAAATATCTAATAAACTTAAATTCAATAATTACACAACGTTTGGAAATGAAAGTGATGACATTGTTGTGTTAGATAGAAGAAATGATCACTTAAAGTTTTTGAAAAATTCATTTGGAATAACTTACGAAAATGAATGTGCGAAATTTTCGTTTCAATGCGAGAAGAATAATCGGCGTTCCGGAGATCTGCATCCTGAAATAGACTTCAAGATTTTAGTGCAATTGAAAAAGTTGGGATAAATATGTCAGATAAAACCAATGCTATGAGAATTTTAGATCGAATGCATATTTCGTATAAATCATATGATTATTCCGATACAAACGCGATAAGCGGAGTTGAGGTTGCATCAGTTTTAAATCAACTTCCGGAACAAGTTTTTAAAACGCTTGTGACAGTAGCGCAATCAAATGAACATTACGTGTTTATGATTCCCGTCGCTGAAGAATTGGATTTAAAAAAGGCCGCACGAGCCGTCCATGAAAAAAATATAGAGATGGTAAAATCAAAAACACTGCTCGGATTAACAGGATATATTCATGGCGGATGTTCTCCAATCGGAATGAAAAAATATTTCAAAACTTGCATACACTCCAGTGCTGAAAATTTCGATACGATTATATTCAGCGCAGGGAAAATCGGTTTGCAAATCGAATTGTCTCTTCAAAATTTGAAAAAAGTAATAGACTATCAGCTAGCAGATATTATTGTAGAAAGCTCTACGCGTTAAGAAGCTTCATTAGTCGAATGTAATCAGAAACAGAAATTTCTTCTGCGCGAACTGTCTGCGGATAATTAAAATCCGCCAAAATCATCGGAATATTTTTGTTAAATTTCTTCAAAGAACTGGTAACGATTTTTCGTCGATGCAAAAATGCTGTATTCAGCAACTGCGAAAATTTATCAAAATTTTGAAAATCTTCTTCATAAGGATAAGGAATAAATTTCACTACTGTGGACGACACCTTCGGTGGCGGGAAAAAACTGCCTGGCTCCAAGTCGAAAACTTTTTCGACAGAAGATTTCCACTGCGCCATGATTGATAATTTTCCATATGATTTTGTGTTAGGGGGCGCGAACAACCTTTCCGCCACTTCTTTTTGAAACATCAAAACCAGTTTTTCGAACTTATCAAACGACCGCAACCATTTAAACAAAAGTGGCGACGAAATATTATAAGGTAAATTCGAAATAATAACCTGCGGCGAAATTTGTTGTTCATCAAACTGCAAAGCATCGCATTCTACTACTTCTAATTTTCTGTCGAATAGATTAGAAAGTTCGCGCCAAGCTTTTGCCCACCGCGGATCAAATTCCACAACATATAATTTCTTTATCGGATGCTTTAAAATTTCCAAAGTAATTCCGCCAGGACCGGGGCCGACTTCCATTACAACTCTGTTCGTTAAATCACCCGCGGCAGAAACTATCTTCCGATTTATTTTTTCATCGAACAAAAAATTCTGACCAAACCTTTTTTCAGTCTGGTTCTGGAAAGCAGAAAAAATTTTTTTGGCAGATAATTCTTCCGCAGTCTTAAAAGAAGTCAGACCAATTTCCATATTTTTGATCTAATTTAACATCAGCCTTTTCTTGCAACTCGCGAAGTTCTTTATTTGCTAAAGAACTCATCTTTTCATTCAGCCAATGACTTGCGATATCGTTTTCGGTCGGCTCCGGAATTTTTTCTTCTCTTCTATCAACAACGCAGAAAACAAAGAAGGCTTTATCGTTAGAGATAATTTCGCTCTTCTGATCTTTCTGGCACTTTCTCAATGCATTCCGCGCTTGCTCGTTCATTGATTCCAAAACTCCAGTCATTGGCTCCGAAACATAGAGCCCGATGGTTCTGGCTTGATTCAAAAAATCACGAACCTTTGCGAAATTATCTTTCAACCCTTTTAGCAAAGAAAAAGTATCCTGCCCGTTCGCATATTTTGGTTTCGGAATAGCAACTTGAATAAATTTAATCGTCGTCACTTTATCGTCGGTGCCGGCTTCTTTTTTATCTTTCAAATGCAGAAGGAAGTATCCGCGACTATTACTTACGATTTTATAATCACCGACCGATAAATTTAACAGAGCTGAATATTCTTCTCGAGAAACTTGTCCTTCGACAATCCAGCCAAGATCTCCACCGTTATTCGCATCTGAACCACTAGAAAACTGGCGAGCCAACTCCGCAAAATTACCTCCGTTACGCAAACTTTGCTCAATATTTTTGATATGCTGCAATATTTTTTCTTGTTGTTCGTTTTTGGTTAACGGAAAAAACATTCTCTCAACATAGAAAGCTGTTTTATCCTTTCTAGATTTCACCGACTTCATCAGTGATTTCAACTCCGACTGAGAAATTTTCACAAATTTTCCATACCGAGCTTGTATGTAAGCGATCCAGGACAAATTGCTCCGAATCTTACGTCGAACATCTTGTTCATTGATATTTTTCGATTTTAACTCTTTCCTGAATTCTTTCGGACTCATATTATTGCGTGCAGCAATACTTTCAAAAGTTTCTGTGATCTGGCTATCATCAACCCATCCGCCCTTCGGAGAAAATTTACTAACATGTTGCCACTTCAATTTAGAATTAATCATTTCTTTGAGAACGGCAACTTTCATTTCACGATTGTCCTGTCCGCCAGTTGTCGCTAAAACATTACGCGTTTCAGAATCCAAATCATCTTGAGTTATGATTTCTCCATTAACTATCGCTTCTATTCCTGGATATTTTTTATCACTTTCATCCGCGAACGATAAACTATTCACTGAAAGTAACACAGCCAACGAATAAATCGTTTTTCTCATCAGTCACCTCGAAGAAATCACGGGTGGTAGGATACTATGAACCAAGCAGTAAATCAAATTAAATTGCTTCAATTGGCAATCCGAGCAGAGTCTTTTTCAGATGAATTAGCTTCGTCTGAAGCATTTTGTTTTTTTAATTCACACAATTCTACTATTTTTTCGGCGTTTAGCTGCCTTTGATAAACAACATCATCGACGATAAAAGCTGGAATGGAATCTATTTTGTGAATAATCATCGCGTCTTGCATATTTTTCATAAGTCCGGCAGAGAACTTTTTGTATATCTCAGAATTTATGTCCATGGAATTATTTACTAACTTTTTCGGACATCCCGCTTTAATGAAAATCTTTTTCAAAAATGCCTGTGCGCTCTGCTTATTTGGAGACCGCGTCCACTCATCCAAATTTTCATATATTTTTTGATAAAACAAAATTTCCTGATTTTTTTCTTCGCCACACGATCTCATTAAAACGGCAGAGTCAAATGCAGCCATGTCATCTAGGTAGCACCGCAAAATTATTCGTAGTTGCTTTTCTTTCGTGTACATTTTTAATTTCGGAAATTCGTTTAAGAAAAAATCGCGACAATGTCCGCAAGAAAAAGATAAATACGCAACTACGGTATGCTTGGCTTTTGGATTTCCAATGGAAACATCTGGTAGCCTGAAATCTTCGGGGATATTCAACTTCCGCAAATTCTCGACAAAGGGAGCTGACACGTCCACTTCATGAGCTGCTCCCCCTCCAAACGCAAAAATTAACGACAGAACAATCGCCCGAATCATCTTTACCTTTAAAAAACTACATTCTCAATGTGTATATCGAATGTCCATCGATATCATTTACCAGAATTATCGAATCCCCAACTTTTGCGAATTCTCTTTCTTGTACGACATCCGAAACTTGCTCAATCATCTTATTCAAATCGAACTCTTTTTTCTTAATGACTGCCTGAACGCCGTTAATCATTCCAACCTGCCTTGCTGTTTCTTCCGAATTCGTGATTAAAACAATCGGACATGACGGCCTTAACCTAGAGCACCTGGCAGCTGTTTCAAAAGAATCCGTATACAAAACTATACAACTTGCGCAGCCAAAATACGCACTATCTTTGGCAGCTTTGCATTTCGCATCTAAAACTGATTGCTGTGGAATTTGTGTATCTTCTTCCAATCGCCTTGTGCAGCTTGGATCTTTTTCGGTTTTTTCTATAATCTTGTGCATTATTTGCACAGCTTCAAATGGATATTTCCCGGAAGCAGACTCTGCCGACAACATCGTTGCATCAGCTCCCGAATATATTGCATAAGCTACGTCTGACACTTCCGCTCTAGTCGGAGTAGGCATTGTAATCATTGACTCTAGCATTTGCGTTGCAACCACAACTGGACGTCCCAATCTGTGGCATGTATTGATAATGATTCTTTGCGCTGCCGGAACCTCTTCGGGATTCATTTCCACTCCCAAATCTCCGCGAGCGACCATTACACCATCAGAAACCAAAGTGATTGGCGCGATATCCTTAACCGCCAAAGGCTTTTCAATTTTAGACATTATCTTCGCCTTGCCTTTCACGAGATCTCTGACCTCTTCCACATCTTTTACATTCTGAACGAAAGACAACGCTACCCAATCCACGCCAAGATCTAACGCAAAGCTCAAATCTTGCTTGTCTTTTTCTGTAAGTGCTGGTATCGGTAGAATTGCATCAGGAATATTTACTCCTTTGTTGTTTGATATAAGCCCTCCGACGATAACTTTTGCTCTCAGTTCTTGATCATCGGAAGACAATAGTTCAAATCGCAACTTCCCATCATCTACTAAAATTGTTACTCCCGGTTTAAGGACTTCCCAAATTTCCGGATGAGGCAAATAAACTCTTTTCGTATTTCCCGGGGTCGGATCCTGGTCGAAAATAAATG
>JAFQBQ010000118.1 GCA_017416635.1 Alphaproteobacteria bacterium
GCAACAGATGCTTTCTCAGTATATGGAAAATACGAGTCGACATCTTTGAACCTTTCAGCTGCATCACCATATGAGCCTCTTCTCAAAAGAGATTGCGCTTCTCCATAAATTTGGTCAACGGTTTTATTCGAAAAATCTTCTTTCTCGGACGCGCATCCGATTAACGAAGCAGTTACCGCCAACGATAAAATTTTATTTAGTCCCTGTAGAGCCATATCCATTCCCCGATCTTGAAGTTTCTTCTAAATCTTGCGAAATTTGCCATTCAACTCTTTCATAACGCTGTACTAATAACTGTGCAATACGCATTCCGCGAGTAACGACGAAATCATCTTCGCCGAAATTTATCAATAAAACTTTAAGTTCTCCCCGATAATCGCTGTCGATCGTTCCTGGAGTATTCAAAACCGTTATTCCATGCTTTAACGCTAAACCCGAGCGCGGCCTGATATCTGCGAAACTTCCCTTAGGTAAAGCTATAGCAACTCCAGATGGAACTAAAAATCTTTTTCCGGGAGCAATAACTACATCTTCGTCAACTGCTGCTCGCAAATCCATCGCTGCGCTTCCTTCAGTTGCGTATTGAGGAAGTTCTAACTCCTGACCATGAGGTAAAATCTTTATACAAACTTCTGTCATTTACTTTCCTTCTTTCTTATAAATTTATTGAGCATCTCAGCTTTCGTTGTTTTCGCTCAATTTGAAATTCCCGCTATCGATTTCATCAACAACTCTATCTAATGCATTTTGCTTGTTCTTTGAACCATTCGCTTTTAGCCTTTCAGCCATTAAGGTTTTTTGGATCTTGCTCAGACTGACTCCATCCACGATAACGTCAAACACCAGATAACGCTTATCTATATAATAAACTGACCAGTTTAAACGGATATCTTCCTTGCCTGGAATTTTTATGACCGACATTACGATATAGCGATCTTTTCTGGCACCTAGTTTAACTCTTACGACATTGATATCAATTTTTGATGCCTTGTAAGCCAAGAACGTTTTTACGTAAGCTTTTATCAAAACCCTAGAAAAGCCCTTTAAACATTTTTTCTTCTGTTCTTCGGTTAGATTTTTGAATTGAACACCAAAAATGTACTTACATATGCTAGATAGATCGAAATTATTTTCCAGCAACGGCTTGAAGCGCTTCTCTGCTTCTTCTACGGTAATATTTTTCGTAGAAATAATCTCTAAAGCATCGTGACATAAATTACTGACAAGCTTTTTGCTCTGCTCGATTCCTTCTTCGTTTGACGATTTCGTTTGCTGACTATCCTTGGCGTAAACGATAGATTCGCATCCGCTACTAAGAAAACCACCTAATAACAACGCCACACAAAATACGCACTTAAATCGACTCATAATTGCTCCACTTACAATTTCGCTTGCATACTAAAACAATATATTTGAAAAATCCAGTTACTTCGTTTCTATAGATACAACTACATCTGTCCGTTCATACAGTTTAGACACTCTGTCTCTCACGGATGTTGCTATTTTCATCGCATCGGATACAGAAATCTTTCCGTCTACGCCGATTCTCGTTTCTATATACTTTTTCATCCCTGCGGAGCGTGTTCGTAATAACTTCAGGCTTGATACTCCTGTCGTAGACTCTATGGTTTCGCGAATTTTTTTCTGATCTGCTTTTGGTAACGACTCATCCATAAGGTCGATTAGAGCGTTTCTGAGAATAGAAACCGCGCTGTACAAAACATAAATTCCAACTACCGAGCCGAAAACAACATCAACTTTTGGAAATACTTTAGAAAGCACCAATGAAAGAATCACACCCAAATTCATACA
>JAFQBQ010000119.1 GCA_017416635.1 Alphaproteobacteria bacterium
CTAAGTCAATGATATGCTTAGACTTTTTGATGATTTTAAATTTTTCATCAATTTCTTTCAGTTTATAAACCGCTCTGCAACGATATCCTTCCTGATGAGATTGTTTCACATACGGATCGCGAGCCTGCCTGTCCAGCCACATTCGAGAAGACAAACTCATCTTGCCTTGTATTTTCATTTCTCGAGTTTAAAAAATCTAACTCGAAGAAAAATACATGAATTTGATCATATTGTATAGACATAAGATTATCAATGTGGTATTAACATAACCACTTGGGAGATAGTTTAGCGGTAGAACTCCCGGCTCTGGACCGGGCAACCTTGGTTCGAATCCAGGTCTCCCAGCCAACTTGGTCGTTTGATTGTCTGTTGCTGAGAAGATTTTATATGATTGTTTCGTTTTCCATGGTAAGGTGGAACAATTTTTTGTATCAGTGATAAATTCGGTGTTTTTTAGAGCATTTATATATATTGTTGAAACATTCGTTTACGTATATAATCTCTCCGTTAAAATTAAGGAATTCATATGTCGGGACATTCACAGTTTCATAACATTATGCACAGAAAGGGTGCACAAGACGCCAAAAGAGCGAAGGTATTTTCAAAAATCGCACGAGAAATTATCGTTGCAGTAAAGGAAGGCGGACCTGATCCGGAAGGTAATGCAAGATTGAGATCAGCCTTGATAAGCGCGAGAGCTGAGAATATGCCGAAAGATAATATTGAAAGAGCGATTAAAAAAGCATCGGGTGGAGATGCTGATGCAAACTATCAGACTGTCCGATATGAAGGATATGGTCCAGCAGGCGTTGCAATCATAGTGGAAGGTCTTACCGATAACAAAAATCGTACGGCTCCGGCGGTGCGCTCGGCGTTTTCAAAATTCGGGTGCAGCTTAGGTGAAGCGAACAGTGTTAGTTTTCAGTTCGATCATGTCGGATACATATTGTATCCATCAGATGTCACTTCAGAAGATGAAATGTT
Source organism: Alphaproteobacteria bacterium (assembly GCA_017416635.1). GTDB lineage: Bacteria > Pseudomonadota > Alphaproteobacteria > UBA3830 > UBA3830 > UBA3830. The sequence goes on from JAFQBQ010000119.1 coordinate 985, forward strand.
TGAGGCCGGAATTGAAGCAGGTGCCGATGATATAACTTCATCTGACGATGGACACGAGATTGTTTGTTCTCTTGAAAAACTAAACTCCGTCAGAGATGCGCTGATTAAAAAATTTGGCGATCCGACTGAAGCAAAAGTTACATGGAAACCAAAAAATACTGTGGCTATTTCAGAAGATGCGGCGAAAACTCTTTTTAAATTGGTTGATCTTTTGGAAGATGACGATGACGTGCAAGCAGTGTTTTCTAACTACGAACTTCCTGAAGGGTTTTCGTTAGATTAAGTTTATTCATATTTTTAAAAACGTATAAAGCATCAGCTGCAAAGAAAATCTTAGTGGCTGGTGTTTTTTTGTTACTATTTCTCTTTAAGGAATCTTTCTTTGGTAATGACGATATGCTTGTTTTCTCTGTTATTGCGAAGCATGAAATGCTGACTCTTTTACCTTCCTTAGTGTCATTGCGAGAAATGAAATTTCGAAGCAATTTTCTGCGTCGTCATCACGAGGAACGAAGTGACGTGGTGATTCCACCACCATAATTCAATTGGATTGCCGCGTCGTTACACTCCTCGCAATGACGAAAGAGTTTAAGCGTCATCACGAGGAACGGAGTGACGTGGTGATCCCACCACAATAATTCAGTTGGATTGCCGCGTCGCGATGCTCCTCGCAATGACGAAAGAGTTTAAGCGTCATCACGAGGAACAAAGTGACGACGTGATCCCACCACAATAATTCAAATTGGATTGCCGCGTCGTTACACTCCTCGCAATGACGAAAGAAGCAAATAATATTATTGCGGAGCAGTTTCTGTAAATAAGTTTGGGTTAGGAGAAAAAACCACAATTGAGTTAAAACAAGTGAATTCTCCCGAAACGCGCCCTCCGTATTTAGGTTTCAACAAATGGAATCCATAAACTTTATCGTAAGGAATAGTTGAGTTTGGGGAACCATTGCTTAAATTATATCCACCGGCAGTAGAATAATCGAGGCAGGCTTCTAAAATCATCCTTATATCATTTTTTCCAATGTTAAGTTTAGAATAAATTGTTTTAGGAGATACATTTTGGACAATTGGAATACGTGATCGACCGTTGCTTGCTTCTCGAGCTTGCGCTCTAACAAGAGATGGAGTGTTCCTGACTTCATTGTTATTAAATAAGTTAATCTGAAGACTCCAAATAACGCTAGCCGTACCATCTGAATTGCCTCTTACGTAATAAAGAAAAAGCTCGCCCCAATGATTATTCTTGTGCGCGCCAGCGATTGAACTAAAATTGTTAGTAGGGTATACGGAAAGGAACACCGATGTATAAATGTTTCTCAAATCAGTTAGTGTGATTTTTTTATCACTTCGATTTTGAGAAATGCTTTGGATCATCTGAATCGCCTGATAAGCGACAAATTCTGTCTGCGAATGATATCTTTGCAGCAAAAAAAGATCATGCATATAGTAAATCAGCAAAATCAAAACAGGCATGCAAAACGCAAATTCGATAAGAATTGCTCCTTTAGATTGATGTTTGAAATCTATTTTTGAAAATAAATTTTTGAAGAAAAGTTTTGACGTTTTTGGATGATAACTATTTGATTTTAAAGAGTCTCTACCCCCCCCCCATATGGAAAAATATTTTTCAAAGCTTCAAAAATCTGTGCGATTTTCATTAAAACCTCTTAAATTTTAGATAAAAAACATTATATGTGATAATTTTTTTATTCGCTAGTGGGAATGTTTATCGATGAGACGAGTTTTTCAGCAAAACTTTCCATGAAAAACTCTATCAA
>JAFQBQ010000120.1 GCA_017416635.1 Alphaproteobacteria bacterium
CAACCCATTTATAATGAACGCACCGATACTAAGCAAAATCATAAAAGCTGAAAATAAATATGTGAATTTTCTAAATCCAACAAAATCGATTTTTGTATCATGCGGAATAAGCTTATATAATTCCATGATTCATACCTCTCTTACATAGGAATTTTCACTGCATATTTCAATCTTAACAAAGTTGAAACTATATACCTTGTTAAAGTCGTCGCCGTAAAGAACGAAATTACCGTTCCGAGAATGGTGGTAATCGCGAAACCTTTCACTGGACCTGAACCGAAATAGTACAAACATGCCATACCGATAATGGTATTCAAATTTGTATCAACAATCGATGTCATCGCGAGGTCATATCCTTTTTCAACGGCCTTCACAAATCTCTCGCCCTTTCTGATGTATTCCTTGATGCGTTCGTTTATCAAAACATTAGCGTCAACAGCCGTACCAACCGTAAGCGCGATACCCGCGATACCTGGCAACGTCAAGGTTGCCTGCAAGAACGACAAACCGGCGATCAGTAAAATGATATTTACGACAACGGCGACATTTGCAATCATTCCGAACGATGAATACCAAAGATACATAAAGACCAAAACAAAAATTCCGGAAATCAATGTCGCTAAAATTCCAGACTGAATGGAATCAGCTCCCAAATCCGGACCGACAGTTCTTTCTTCAATAACATGCAACGGCGCAGGTAAAGCTCCAGCTTTCAGCAATACAGCGAGATCTTGTGCCGACTCCACAGTAAAGTTCCCGGTAATAATTCCGTGCCCGCCCGTAATAGCTCCGTTGATTTTTGGCGCGCTGATTATCTTATTATCTAACAAAATCGCGAGACGCTTTCCGACATTGGCTTTGGTTGCTTCCGCAAATTTCTTCGCACCAATTTTATTGAAAGAAAATTCAACAGCGGGACTGTTATATTCATCATGCCCGAGATTCGCCGAAGTTAAAGTTTCTCCGCCGACCAGAACTTGCTTTTTAACTGCGAGATATCCACCTTCGTCAGATTCAACATACATACTACCCAAAGGAGCAACCGCATTTTTCTTATCGGTAACGACAGGCGCGGATTCATCAACTAATCTAAAGGTCATCTTTGCCGTTTTTCCAAGCAACTCCTTAACCCTGCTTGGATCTTGCAATCCAGGAATCTGCAGAAGAATTCTATCATTTCCTTGTCTCTGAATATTTGGCTCGCGAGTCCCCGTATCATCAACACGCTTTCTGACACACTCAATTGAACGCTCCACCGCATCGGCTTTTTTCAGAGTCAACGCTTCTTCTGTCGGAGTAATGGTCACATGCGCTCCAGTGATTTCGACTTTGCAGTCAGAATCGATCGCAACCAACGCCGTCCTCGCCTTCCCTACCTTTGTAGTATCTTTCAAATCAAATTCTACCGATTTTTGATCTTTTGCAACAGATCTCGGAAAATTCGCAGCATATGGAATCATCTCTTTTCTCAGAGTCTGACGAGCCGCGTCCAATATCTGATTCAAATAATCATTCTCAACCGAATCCAAATCGACTTCCAACAAAAGATGAGCTCCTCCGCGCAAGTCTAATCCGAGATTAACTTTTTTGGTCGGGATAAATCCCGGCAGAACATTTAATACACTCTGCGGAATAATATTCGGCAGAGAAAATAAAATACCGAACGCGCATACACATGCTATCAGTATCTCCTTCCATTTAGGAAAAGCCATATTTATTCTCCTACTGCTATTTCATTTTCGCCGACACCACTGTTTGTCGGCTTTGAACCTTTTTCTTGTTTTTTATTCGATTTTTTGGAAACACCTGCTTTGACTTTTTCATCTTCTGCTTCAGCCATTCCCAATTTGCTTCCTTTTTCTAATTTTTCACCAATAGAACCCTTGAGTATCCTTATCCGAACATTCTCGGAAATTTCTAAAGAAACTTCATTTTCATTTATTACCTTATGAACTGTTCCGATGATGCCGCTCATGGTTACGATTCTGTCGCCTCTCTTTATTTCTGAAAGCATCTCCTTCTTTTTAGCATCTCTCTTTTGTTGTGGACGAATCAACAAAAAATAGAATACCAAAATCATCAACAAAAGCGGAACGAAACTAGCCAACGTATTCGCTTGCTGACCAACCGGCTGCGCTCCTTGCTGCGGAACAGCCGTCGTTTCCACCTTTTGCATTGTTTCACTCATAAAATCTCCTACTTACCACTTAAATACTTTTCAGGATCAATCGGTGTTGTATCCCTCATAACCTCAAAA
>JAFQBQ010000121.1 GCA_017416635.1 Alphaproteobacteria bacterium
AAAATCACTTACTGCTTGAGCAACTCATTTGCATTCGGAGGAAGCAATGCAAGCGTTATTTTAAAAAACTCTCATTGATTCATGCGATATTTCGAACGATCTACGGTTATTCCCAAAGTTCGAAGTTTGCGATGTAGCGCGGATCTCTCCATTTTCACGAATTCGGATGTTTTAGAAATATTTCCTGAAAATCTTTCGACTTGTATCCTTAAATAATCCCGTTCAAACAAATTTTGAGCTTCCTTAAGCGGCAACGAAATCATTTTTGATACATTAAATGATTCAAATTTTTGCAACGTCGCCCCGGAAACGTCAGGAGGCAATGATTCTTCATCTATTACATCTTTTTCAAGCGCATTAACAAGCGCGCTTTCAACAACACTTTTCACCTGACAAATATTTCCCGGCCAATCATATGCAACTAATAAATCAATACTCCCTTGTGCGAACTTTTTTGGTTGAAGTCCGAAAAATCGATTTGCATTTCGCAAATAGTAATCAACCAACGGCAAAATATCTTCTCGACGACAACTCAGAGGAACCAACGCGATGTTTGAAACACTCAACCGGTAAAATAAATCGTTATCTAGAAGAGACAACACATCACCGTCACTGTCTGAACAACTGCATATAATTCGAACATCGAGTCCTAAACTTCGCCGTTGTCCGAGAATTAAGCGATTTTCCCGCAAAAACTGCAGCAATTTTTTTTGCAAATTCATCGGCAACTTTGAAATATTATCCAAAAATAGTGTTCCAAAATTTGCGCGCTCAATACAGCCTTCACTTTTCTCCGTTCCAAACAATCTTGCTTCTGATTCTTCGTTATCTCCCGTTAAACAATTAAAATACACAAAAGGGAAATCTGCTCGTTGCGACATTTTATGAATGTAATAAGCAACACTATCGGCACACAATCCTGTGCTCGTACGAATAAAAACTCGACTATTTGTTTGCGCAAGTTTATTCATTGTCGCACGAATTGTTTGAGCAAAATGAGATTCTCCAACCATTGGAACATTGGTGTCTACGGTGTCGGCTTTCAGACAGAAATTTTCCTTTCTTAAAGCAACCAACTCCAAAGCGCGATTTACAGTAAGTAACAATCTATCAATTACAAAAGGTTTCTCGATAAAATCGAATGCACCTTTTTGAATAGCATTGACAGCAACATCTATAGTCCCATGTCCGGAAATAATGATAACCGGAAGATCGACATCAATTTTTCGAATTTTATCGAAAATTTTTAATCCGGCCGATTCATCTTCACCAATCCACAAATCCAAAAAAACCAAATCGAAGTCACTGGTTCTTACTAAATATAGTGCTTCGCTTTCATTAGATGCTTCAGATGTTTTGTAACCCTCATCAGACAAAACGTCGGAAACCAATGCCCGAACTTCTGCATCATCATCTACTATTAATATTCTGCTGCCCTTCATTTTTATCTCCATCATATTGTGGAATAATCAAACTAACTTTTGCTCCACCATGCTCGCTCTTTCCAAACTCGAGTTCTCCACCGTGATCTTGTACGATCTTCTTTACAATCGATAACCCCAATCCCGTCCCCTTCGGCATCAATGTAAAATACGGAACAGTCAGCGAATCAATTTTATCCTGAGGCAATCCCGGACCATTACCTTCAACATTTATACGAATCATGCCATTCTCTTTTTTCAAAGACACCCACACGGTTTTATTTTCTTGATGCAAAGTCTGTAGAGCATTTATTGCATTTTTAATTAAATTCACAACACACTGCCGCAGCAATTGCTCATCACCCGATATATCATAATTATCTGATTCTTTATTTGTTAATATACTGACTTCCGAAGTTCCCGTCATCAAGAAAACAGCTTGCGTACAGATTTCATCTAGTCTGCACTTTTTCATTTTTGGATCTGGCAGTCTCGCAAAAAAATTAAACTCATCGATAAGCCTCTTAATGTCTCCGACTTGTCTCACTATTACATCAATCAGCTTAAGAAAAATTTCGCTATCTACCGAAATTTGCGACAGATATTTTCTCCTTATTCTTTCTGCAGATAACTGAATCGGTGTTAACGGATTTTTTATTTCATGCGCAACTCTCCTCGCGACTTCAGACCAGGCCGCTTTACGTTGAGATATAACAGTATCGGTAATATCATCGAATGTAATAATATATCTGTTGTAACCAACGTCGCTGATTTCCATAATTTTCACTGCAAACAGCAAAATTTCCTTTCCTTTTGTATATTGTATTTCACGAGAAGCTATTGGAGCTTCAGCAGAAATTCGCGAAATCATTTCCGGCACGGCTTGAAAAATATTTTCTATATGTTCGCCGAACCGCAAATCTCTTCCGAGCAAAGCTTCTGCCTGATTATTCCAAATATAAACCGAAGTCTGCTCCAATCCAATAACCCCCGAAGACACACCCGCCAAAACGCTTTCATTAAATTTTATTTTTGCGTTTAATTCGGAATTTATTTCTTTTAAATCTTTTTGCTGAGAATGAATACGCTCCAACATTTGATTAAATGTCTTCGTCAGCATCTGCACTTCTGCAAAAGATTTCGATTCTTTCACTCTCGCTTTGAAATCTCCTTGAATAACGTCTTCCGAAACATTAATTAAATCGCTTATCGGCGTTAATAACTTCAGAGAATAAAAAATCGCAAACATCAGCGACACGAAAAAAATCAACAAGCCTACTATGAAAAACAGAAGAACAAACGATGTCTCCAAAGAACTTCGTTTTTGCGAAAGTCGAGTATATTCATTATACGCTGCTGAAGCTTTGCTTGCATTTTCTATGATGCTTTTATCTATACTTTTTTCGAACAATATATAAATGTATTCATCTATGCCTGGAATCTGAAAACAAGATGCCAGAAGCAACTTATTGAAATTATCCATGTCTGATTCAAGAATCATTCCGTTTTTATTTAAAGAAG
>JAFQBQ010000122.1 GCA_017416635.1 Alphaproteobacteria bacterium
GGAATTTGCGAATCGGTCGGCGATATCAAAATCGCCAATAACAAAATTACAGGAAAATTGAATTTAAATTTCAAAGAATTATCATTTTTCGAAAAAATTATTCCACTGAAAGGAAGCGTAAAATGTTCTGTTGATTTAATCGATAGTGTCGCAAAAATCGATGCGAAAATTTCAAAATTGTTTTACGACGGAATGCAATTTTACAACGGAGATATTTTAGGCTCGTTGGACAATTTTGAAGTCGGATTTAAGAATATAAAAGTTGCGGATTCGATTGCTTTGACTAAATTTAAGTTGAAAAGAAATGATAAGAGAATATCCGTAAATTCAAGATTGAATGGTAAATCAAAATTGAGTCTGAGCGGTGAAGTAGACGGAGATAAACTTTCATTATCGGGTAAATTGTCCAATAAGTTGGCGCAGCTCGATTTAAAAAAATGCAGTTTAAATTTTGGTAAACGCGAATATGAGGTGAATGTAAATTTATCGAATTCTGATAAATTAAAAACAGGAGAATTTTTTGCAAGTTTGAAACCGCAAGCAATAAAAATCGATTTGAAACAATTTCCTTTACATCAATTAATGTGTTTGGTGGATAAAGTGGTGCCGAATTGCTTGATTAACGGCTTGATTGATTTGAAAGCAGAAAATGGAATTTTTGTAGGGCAGGGGACAATCGAAACTAATGGATTAATTTCTTCAAAAAATCTTCTGAACGCAAATATAAAATGCCAAAAAAAAGGTATCGGCATAGATTGTCAACTGAAAAATCGAAAAGATATTCTGACTGTCGATGCTTTTTGGCCAGTATTGATTCGCTCTAATTTTGATATCGATGGAGGGACGTCGAAAAATATTGATGCGACCATAAAAGGAAAAGCAAATCTCGAAAATATTTTCAATTTATCAGACGGAACAGATTTGCGAGGAGCAATTATCAGCAATTTAAAAATATCAGGAACGACTTCCAATCCAAAAATCGAAGGGAATATAAAATGCGATAATATGCAGATTGTTGTTGGTGATTTGATACTAAAAAATGGGAAAATTGAACTAATCGGAAATCAAAATAAATTAGTTGTGAAGCACGCACAATTTATTGATAATTTCAAAAATACGGCTATCGCGACAGGCGAAGGCAAGTTTATATTGCAAAACGGTATTCCGAATTTAGATGTAAATTTAAATTTGAAATTCGATGATTTTAGGTTGCTCGACGCAGATAAATTTAAGTTAAATATTTCTGGCAGCGGAAAAATGTTTGGGCTGTTGCAGAATTTGAAAATTGCTGGCGATGTGTCAGTTCCATATTGCGAAATTGATTACGATTCGGAAGAAGATTTTAGTAAATACAAAGACCTAAATATAGAAAATGATGTTCGATGGAATACCAAAACTGAAGAGCAGGATAGTTTCTTCGATTACGACATAAAATTGAAGATGCCAAAAATTCAGGTGAACGGCAATATATATAATTTGGAATTTGCGGGCGATCTGACGCTGTTAACTTACCTAAATAAAGCGACATTGGAAGGTCTTTTGAATTTGAAAAATGGAAAGATAAATTTATTTAATCAGCGCATGATTTTTACCAAAGGAATTATCAATTTTATGAAGCAATTCCCTTTCAGTCCTGAAGTTGATTTATCTTGCAAAAAAAGTTTGCAGTCGCTGGAAGTATTTTTGGATGTCCACAGTTCCGCAGACGATGGTGTTTCGTCGATAAATTTGCATTCTAAACCAAATCTTTCTCCTGATGTGATTTTATCCAGAATGATGTTCGGAAAAAATACAAAAGATTTGTCGGTCGGAGAAGCTGCTCAGCTAGCTCACGCCTTAACAAGTTTAAGCAAGAAAGAATATATCTTTTCGGTTTTGAATACGTTTCAAAAGATTGGAATAATTGATAGCTTGTCGTTCACGACGGAAAATAAATCTACAAATTTGTATAAAGACAGAACTAACGACAACGATGTAAATGTCAGGGCAGGAAAATACGTCAACGACAATGTTTTCATAAGCGTGAATAAAAAAGCTGAAGAAACTAGCTTCGATGTTGATTTTTCATTGAGCGATAATGTTTCTCTGAAAGCGAATACCAACGGCGAAGTCGGTATTAATTGGAAATATCGATATTAAAAGCGCCGAATTTGAAGTATATTTTGTTCATTGAAACGATGATGGTTTTATGAAAAAGTTGTATCACTATCCTTTGGATGCATTTGGTCGAATAGTTAGAATTTATCTGTCCGAAAAAGGCGAAGAATTCGAGGCGATAGAAGAATTTCCGTGGGAGCGCAAAGAGATTTTTTCAGAAAAACATTTTCTTTCGGATTTGCCTACTTTGGTTGAGCGAGACCGTACAGTTATCGAAAGCGCGCCGGCGATTATCAGTTATTGTGAGCAAACTTCCCGTTCAAAAATTTCGCTGCAGGGAAATTCTTTTTCAAGCAAAGCTGAAATACAAAGATTGTGTTCCCTTTTTAATATTTCATTTTTTGCGGAAGTTACAAATCACATAGTCTTTGAAAAAATAATGAAAAAGCATTTGGAAAAAACATATCCGGATTCGTCAATGATTCGTGCGGGGATTCGCAGCCTTCCTAAATATTTGGAATATATCGCATGGCTAACCGATCGGCGCAACTGGCTCGCGGGAGAGGAATTTTCTTTGGCGGATATTTCGGCAGCAGCGCATATTTCTTGTTTGGATTATTTGGCATCAATTGAATGGGAAAATTATCCTGAAGCTAAAAATTGGTATGTTAGAGTAAAGTCGCGACCATCGTTTAGAGAAATTCTAAAAGACAGAGTTGGCGACGCTGCACCGCCGGCATATTATTCGGA
>JAFQBQ010000123.1 GCA_017416635.1 Alphaproteobacteria bacterium
CGATAATCGCGACGTTATTTAGTAAATAAATAAGAGCGACGCTCAATGTTCCCAAAATAATTGCTTTTGGAATAGTCGAAGAAGGATTTTCTACAAATTCTGCAGGCGTAGTCGCGCACTCAACTCCGATAAAGCACCAAAATGCGATAGAAGTCGCCATAATAATTATTTGAATCGGCGGGATACCAATATATTCAGGCATTACTACTGATTTAGAAATATCAAAACTTTGAAAAATCGCAGCAGGAACAACGACAAATGGAATAAATTTCAAAATTGTTAAAACAAACTCCAAGCGTCCGGACAAAACAACACTTTTGCAATTAACAAACGTCAGAGCGGATAGTAAAGCAATCTCCAATCCCAAATACATCATTGCAGATTGATTTTCTTCGAAAAACGGTTTCAAACATGCGATAGCCGTAATTACCACAACGGAACTGCTAATCCATGAAATTAACCAATACGTCCACCCAGTAAAAAATGCCGGCCAATGACCGAAAACTTCTTTAACGTAAACGTGGGGTCCTCCGGTTTCCGGGAAATGACAACAAAGATCAGCGAAAACAAACGCCAACAAAAGCGCGCCGAGTCCTGCAAAAAGCCATCCCCAGATGCTAAATGTTCCAAAAGGCGCCAACGCAGATGGAACAACGAAAATGCCGGAACCAATTTGGCTTCCAAAAACGATTGCTAGAACCGCACCAAAACTCATTTTTCTCATAAAACACCAAAAGCTATCGCGAGAACTAGTACCAGTTTACCTAAAGAAAAGCAAGGAGAGGAATACCGATAAAATTTCTTTAACTACATTACAGAAAACAAAATTGCGCCGCTCATAAAAAAAGCGACGCAAAAAATCTGTCTCAAATAAGGGACTTTATCTCTTTTCGAGGATGATGTTTTCTCCTTCAAGAAATTCTGCACTAGATGCAGCAAGTTCTTCTTTTGAAATTGGCTCAAACCAACCTTTCAAGAATTTAGAAAGGAATTTTTCGTAAACAGCCGTGTACAACACTATATTTCCTTCCTTATGGAATCCATGTCCTTCGTCAGGATACAAAACATAAACCACTGGATGCTTCCGAGATTTCAATCCAGCTACGATTTGATCGGATTCAGCTTTCGCGACGCGCGGGTCGTTCTTTCCTTGGAAAACTAACAGCGGCTTTTTTATATCATCCTTCTTTGTAAGAGGAGAAATTGATTTCAAATACGGAACATCTTTCGGATCGTCTGGATTTCCCGCTGTTCTATACCAAGTTACCATGCTTGGTTTCCAATATTCAGGAACAGAAGACAACAAACTTATGAAATTTGATGGTCCCACGATGTCCACTCCGCAACTGAAAAAGTCAGGAGTAAACGCCAGCCCTGCCAGGGTAGAATATCCTCCGAAACTTCCGCCCATAATCGCGATTCGATTTGGATCGGCAATCTTCTGATCGATTGCCCACTGAACGGCATCGATAATATCATCACGCACTTTTTCTAGATTTCTATTTATTGCATTAAAAAATTTCTTACCGAATCCTGCTGATCCTCTATAGTTAATTTGTAAAACGGAATATCCGCGATTCGCCAAAAGCTGAGCAGTTTTATCGAAACCGTAACCGTCACGAGCCCAAGGCCCTCCATGAATATACGCTACTAACGGTACCGGAGTTCCCTCTTTGAATCCATGAGCGCGCGTTAGATAACAAACCAACTGCAAATTATCACGAGATGTAATTACAACTGGTTCCATTTTTTGCAAATGATAACGATCTAAAGCCGGCTGTCCCGAAAACAAGAATTTTACCGTCTTCAAATCACGACGATACAAATAATATTTTATAGACTCGTCAGATTCTTCTGTAGCCAACAACCATTTTTTATCATCTTTGCTACGCCCTATTATATGGAAAATTTTTTCTGCGAATTTTTTGTCCAAAAACTCGAGATCATTTTTCATAGAATCTGTTAGCGGAAAACTTTCTTTCTTCAGATAATTTACTTCGGCGACTTCTGGCTCAAAAGTTTGAGGATTGCAGCTTCCCAATGAAACATCTGCTTTATCTGATTTGAAAAGAGTCGTTATTTTTTTCGTATCGAGATCTATCGAAACCAAAGAGGCTTTATCCTCACCTTGTCCTAAAGTTGCGAACAGTACATTTTTTCCTTTCGCAAAATGAGAAATTTCTGAGACTCCCATATCCTCCGCTAAAATATGTAAAACGACATTTCCGTCAGCATCTTTTACGTCAGTGTCTCCATTTTCCAAAACTTCGCAGAACAAACGTATTTTCAAATTTTCATCGAATTCGAAGCCAATGAATTTATCATTTTTATAAACTAACGAACACTTTCCCGTCTTAATATTTAAACGATACACATCGAACCATTTCGCATCTCGCTTATTATTTTCGATAAGAACTTCATCAGGAAAATATTCAGACAGTTTTGCCACGAAAGACTTTGAAACTCCGAATGGCGTCAGATTTTTCTTGCTGCCTGTTGAAATATTCAAACAAATTACGCTGTCATTTTCGTCGCCGTCGTTATCCTGCAAAATCAAAATATGATCGTTGGTATGACACCAAACATAACCATACATATTTCTCGAATCTTTAACCGGGAAACGCTGGATAACTTTCCCATCAATCGTTTCGACTACCAAAACGACATTTTTATTCTCTCGAGCGAAGTACGAAATGAATTGACCATTTCGACTGAGCCTTACACAAAAACGATCTGGCTTAGCTAACAATACGCTGCGAGGAATTAAAGTATTTTCTGAAAATTTTTCTTCACAAAAAACTTCTCCGCTTAAAAATAAGCAAAGGAAAAGACTGCATAAAATTTTCATCATATTTTCCTCCGATACACAAAACTAATCGAAAAAAGTATATACTATTTTATGAAAATATTAGAACAAATTAATTTGCTCGGCTTCTTTTTTTACCCAAAATTCGCCGTCGGAAAAAGTAAGCAATAATCTCTGATAATTTGCTGCATCTTTTGTTGAACAAATAGGTTTGCGATTTTTATCTTGAACAAGCGCAAAACCTTTTCCCAAAATATTTCGATAAGAATTATTTTCAAGTTCGCCGCAAGCCGCGTCTAAACGATTGCGCATTTCATTTAATTTCATTCGAAACGAAAAATCCAAAATCTGAAAAATTTTATCCATATCGAATTTGAAAACAGGTTTTTGAATTACCAATTTCGATAAAATGATTTTATAAGAACTTATTTGTTCTCGGATATTTCTTTGCAATCTTTCGCTACTTAAATCCAATCTTTGCCGACGTTCTTCAAGCATACTTTTTATATCGAGAATTTTTTGAGAGCGCAGAAGTAATCGTTTTTTCTCAAAAAAATTCGATACGGCGGAATTCAAACCAAGAAAAGATTTTTCTAAATCATATTTTAATTTTATTTTTTCCGGAACAGCATACTCTGCAGCGGCTGTCGGAGTTGGCGCTCGCAAATCCGAAACGTAATCTATCAATGTTGTATCGGTTTCATGTCCCACTGCAGAAATTATCGGAATGCGACTTCTGAAAACTGCCCTTACGACTGATTCTTCATTAAACGGCATTAAATCTTCGAAGCTGCCGCCGCCTCTCGCAACAATTAAAACATCGGGACGAACTTTTTCCGGAAGATTATTCATTCCATCGATTGCTTTAACAATTTGTTCCGCTGCTTCGCTTCCTTGAACCAACGTCGGCCAAAGCAAAATTTTTACTGGAAAACGTTGTCGAATTCGATGCATGATATCTTGTATAACCGCACCTGTCGGAGAAGTAATTACTCCTATAACTTTTGGAATTTTCGGAATTGCGACTTTATGAGAAATATCAAAAAGGCCTTCCGCAGCAAGCTTCTTTTTTCTCTCTTCCAAAATTTGCAGAAGATTCCCCTGCCCTGCCGCTTCGAATTTTTCGATAATGAATTGATACTTTGATTGCAGCGGAAATGAACTTACTTTTCCGTAGCAAGTTATCTTCATTCCGTTTTCAAGTTTTAACTTGTTTTTTTGAACGACGCCTTTCCAGCAAACAGCATCGATTACTGCAGATTCATCTTTTAAAGATAGATAAGTATGTCCCGAAAAATGGACTTTCAGCGCGCTGACTTCCGCCGAAAGTTTTACTTGACCAAAGTTGGTCTCTAAAGATCTTCTGATTAACGCAGATAATCTCGATACTGTAAATTCTTCTTCCATAATCTAAACCAATTTCGCCACAAGCATAACAAATCTTTTATATAAATACCAAATGTGATAAAATGCCGCTGTTTTGTATAGGTAATGAATTGTTTAATTCTTTTGCGAATCGAATTTCAAGTATTTTTGAAAAATTAAAAAGAAGCGGAGTCTTGAAAGAGGCTGATGTTGAGGCGGCTCTGCGCGAAATTCGAATAGCGTTATTGGAAGCAGATGTTTCGCTTGCGGTTGCGAAAAAGTTTATTGCGGATGTTAAAGAAAAAGCCATAGGCGCGAACGTTTTGAAATCGATTTCTCCTGATCAACTGGTTGTTAAAATCGTTTATGACCACTTGATAGAATTGCTTGGCGTTTCCGATCCGTTGCGCTTCGATAAAAAACCGCAAAAGATAATGTTAGTCGGTTTGCAAGGCGCGGGAAAAACTACGACTGCAGGAAAGCTTGCGAAATTCTGTATAAAAAATAATAAAAAAGTACTGTTAGCTTCGACCGATATATACAGACCGGCGGCAATTTCGCAATTAAAAATCTTAGCTTCAAAAGTCGATGGAGCAAATTTTCTTCAAACAGAAGATGATCTAAATAAAACGGCGGATCAAATCGCAA
>JAFQBQ010000124.1 GCA_017416635.1 Alphaproteobacteria bacterium
ATAAATGAAGTCAGCAAATTTCGGAAATCACCGCCAACCAGATCAACTTTTCCTTTGGTAATCGCAGCAGCGATCGCGTAAGTCCCTGCCTCAATGCGATCTGGCAATGTCCTGTGCTCCGCGTAGTGAAGCGCCGGAACTCCTTCTATCACAATATTAGAAGATCCTTGCCCCGTAATTTTTGCACCCATTTTGTTGAGACAATCGGCCAAATCCACGACTTCCGGCTCCCGAGCCGCGTTTTTCAATACCGTAATGCCGTTTGCCAATACCGCGGCCATTAACAAATTCTCAGTCCCCGTCACGGATACTATCGGAAATTCAAATTCCGCTCCAGTCAGCCCATTCATCGCTTTCGCATTCACGTATCCGTCACTCAACTCAATATCTGCTCCGAGTGCCTTCAAGCCTTTTAAATGTAAATCAATAGGACGAACACCTATGGCGCAACCGCCAGGCAAAGAAACGCGACAACATCCAAATCGAGACAACAACGGTCCAAGAACTAAGATCGACGCTCGCATTTTTTTGACGATATCATATGGAGCCGTGTAACTCGTGACAGAATCTGTTTTCAACTCGACTGAAAACCCATAATCCTCTTTATCCGAAATTTCATGCTCGACGCCGATTTTTTCGAGCAAATCAAGCATCGTTTGGACGTCCGACAGGGGCGGAACATTACTCAACTTCAAACCATCTTCAGACAAAATCGAAGCCGCTAACAAAGGTAGCGCAGCATTTTTCGCGCCAGAAATTGGCACCACACCGTCAACTGACTGTTCTCCGAAAACTCTAAATCGATCCATGCTCCCTCGACAATCTCGGATCCTAGAATACCTGAGAATCAACGCTTTTTCAACTTCATATAATCAATAAAACTTTGCAATCATCGAATTTACGAATTTACCCATACACAGGCGACATTCGTGATCGCAAAAAATGCCGATTTGCAAACTGAGTAGAGCAGATTTTTTCTTTATAAGAGCTCAGCAGTATCCTATCGGATTCAAATCAGGAGAATATTAAGGTTGGTATATGAGCTTGCATCCGGTTTTCTCGATTGCCTATCTGATTTTATTTGCAATTGATTTCTTTATTTTATCTTTTTTTATGCGATTAACTTGAGATTAACGATTGTTCATTAGCATTCACCCAAGCGAAGATAAATTTCTCTGGAAATTTAGTTTTTGTAGTGGTTTTTTGTAAAAAGTGTTTAGAAAATGAAAGTATTGTTAGTTGCGTTATGTACGTGTTTGGGAGTAGGAGAGTCCTGTGGATTGTCTGCGTCAACATTGCCGAACGATAGTGATAAAATTCCGAATAACTATTTCGGTCAGCATGAACTTTGCGAAAGTGAAATATTGAGAGCTGAACAGAAATACAATATTCCTCCACGATTATTATTAGCGATTGCGACAGTTGAATCTGGTCGACAAGAAAAATTCGATAAAAAAAGACCTTGGCCATGGACGATTTGTGCAAACAAACGTGGATATTTTTGTTCTACTAAAACAGCAGCCATCGCAACTGTTAAAAGATTGATCGCAAGAGGCATTAAAAATATCGATGTCGGATGCATGCAAGTAAATCTTCTGCATCACAGTGATGCTTTTAAAAATCTTGAAGAAGCATTCACTCCTCATAACAACGTTAATTACGCCGCCAGATTATTTTGCAGCTTAAAGGAAACTTATAACTCTTGGACCCATGCTGTCGGATATTATCATTCTAAAAATGAGAAATTTTATAAGCCCTACTGCACAAGAGTGTACAACGCGTGGAACGATGTTCGCGACCGCGTAGTGCGTGATACTCCGCAAATCAGACAAGCCGCTAGCGAAATAAAATCGAAAATCTCATTTCTGCCTTCGTATTATTCTTTAGTTGATTCAGGTATTTCCGAAAAATTACATCAATTAGGGAAAATGACATTAAAAAGGTCCACTCCTAAATTTTACGCGGCGAGAATAAAAAGATAATTTCTTATAATTTGATACTGGTCGCTGATTCACTTCACAACTTGCGGTGACATGAAGTGAGACAAAAAAAAGTTGTTGTTACGTTCTTCGTAACAACACGAAAAATCCCTCATCTTACTTGCGGTGAAGCTTCAATCGAAAAAAGTTATACAAGTTGTTATTTTTCTACCTATTTCTGATATTATCTTGTGAGCCACTTCTTCCGCGCCGTCGCATTCCAATGCGGATAATTCTCGTAATTTTGGAAATCTTTTCCATTGCACTCTCATCAGAGCGTCTTTTGATAGCGGATTGCCTTGGATTTTCAATACTTCCAGATTTGGCATTTCTGGTAAATCATCAAGATTTTGAAGTAGATTGAAAGAAATATCCAGATGAGTTAGACTCGGTAGAATGCTGGGTGAACCGTTCAAGTTTGTCAGTTTTTGATACGATAGGTTGAGATATTTTAATGCAAGCAGATTCTTGGGGAAACCGACCAGAGTTACCAAATTTCCGTGTCTTAAATCAAGATACCATAATTTAGGAAGATTCGGAGACATCCCTTCGAGACTCATTATATCGGTAAACCCGCAGCTTAAATCTTCCAATTCAGGCATCTCAGGCATGCCTCTGAGATTTTTCAAAGGATTATAACTGAGCGAAAGCAATTTCAGCTTTGGCATGTATGGCATTCCCCGAAGATCTTGCAGATAATTCTCTCCAATTTCTAAATGAGTTATGTTGAGAGGATTCGGCACACTCCGCAAACTGCTTATTCTATTGCCTTGAAGAAATACACGTTCTAATTTCGGAAAACGACGCAGTCCCTCAAGATCTTCTATCTGGTTAGAATAAGCAATCAAATGCGTCAATTCTGATAGTTGCGGCACACTGCGAAAATCCCTCAAATTATTACAACCAACATTCAGCCACCACAAATGCGGCGTGTTTTTCGCGCCACTGAGATTGTTTATCAAATTATGTGAAACATCTAACCTAGTCACATATGGCGAGTAAGGCAAACCATTAATATCTTTCAGATGATTTTCAATAAAAACTAAATCTTGAATCTTTCCCGAAAGCGAAGGCAAACCTTCAACACTCGTCAGCTCTTCATCGCTAAAAATAGCCTGATGTACCTGTGAACGCAAAATTGAACTTTTCTTTGCTAATACATCCGCAACTGTTTTTTTCGGAAAATTTGCTTCAGCATTTAAAGGCATTAACATAGCCGAACCTATGATATTACTTTTTTCTAAAGTATCCATAGCTGCATTTAGGGCCATTGAAAAAGATTCGCCTGCCAAGCATAGAATACTGGCAGCCATTGCCGCTAATATATTTTTTTTCATTTTATTTCC
>JAFQBQ010000125.1 GCA_017416635.1 Alphaproteobacteria bacterium
GATTTCCTGATGCAACAGATTTAAAATCATCACCGATTAATTCAGTAGAAAAATCTGAAGAATTTTTCAAAAAAACATTCGATTTTTTTAAGTTATGACCATACAAATTCAGAAAGGAATTTTCAAATTCGATTTTCAAAAAATTTGGGGTATATGAAACGGCAACATCTCCGACTTTTTTATTATTTTTTTCGAAATCTATTTTTGCATCGCAAAATTTATTAAGCCTATTCCATTGACCATTGATTTTTATTTTGGCCTGAATATTTTGAAAATTACTTCGAAGTTCATCAGGAATTTCGACTTTTTTCAGCAAAGAATTTAATTCGCAATTAGATATAATTTCAGATCTCAATTCATCTGGATATAATTCACCGAAAATTTTGAAATTTTTATCTCCGTAAGTTAGCAAAGCATCTTCCAAAATAATTTTATCCATGAAATTTTCGAAACTGCCCTTCCCTTTTGCTTTGATATCGTTTCGCTGAAGTTGCAGTTCAAAGTTCGAGAGCTTGTTTCGTAAACCACATAATTTTATGAATCCCTCTGTCTCAAAAAACTTTGAAAAAGAAATCAGACATTCTCTGCAAAAAATCCCGTCCCATTTTAGTTCAACATTCAGAAATTGGTCATGCTCTATTTTGAAAGACAGATAATCTTTTGAAGAATTTGATGCATATTTCATTTCTTCAAATTTGTAATTTTTATTATCTGCAGAAACTATTCCTGAATTGATATTCAGTTCTTGAACAAATGCTCGCAAATTTTTCGCTATCGAAGATGCTTGGCGCATTGAATCTTCAGAACTTCCTTCGGATTTCGGAGAAGTGCACTGCAACTTATCTACACAAATTTTAAATCGGCTAAACATTCCATCTCGCGACAACGAAACATTTTGCAAATCGAGTTTAAAACCTTCCGGAGACTGAAAAAATATTTCATCGATTTTTGAAAAAGAACTATTCGCCTTGGAAACTTGCAGAACGATATTTGATTTTTTCAGGTAATAAGAAATGCAATTTAAAATGCCTTGCCGAGTCGCATCGAAAAACAAAAGGGACACAAAAAAAGAACACACGAGAAAAATCGAAATCAAAATTTTAAAAAAAATGTGAATCTTTTTATAAAATTTTCTTCTCAAAACGACTGTCCCAAACTCATAATAAATTGCATCCTGGAGTCCACTCCTTTTCTGCGATTCATAGGGAATGCGAAATCCAAACGAAGCGGTCCGATTGATGAAAAATATCTTACTCCGAATCCTATCGATTTAAACCAACGTTTTTTTTCTATTTCGAAATATCTAGAATAGTTGCCGGAAACTTTTGCGCCATCCACAAAAACCGTCGCCCCCCATTCGGAATTAATTCTTCTTCGATATTCGCCTGTAAATTCAAGCGCAGACGTTCCGCCCATAACCGTTTGCGTTCCTCGAACAATTTCGGTTGCCATTTGATTTGCAAAACCTCTAACCGAATGCATACCGCCCGCGTAAATCCTTTGGTCAATTGGAACTTTTTCTACTTCCGCACCAAGAAGTCCGTGCTTTCCGATTTTGAATGCCAAAAGATTTCGTTTACTTCCATTGATTGGATAGTAATATGAAAAAACGCATCTATATCTTTTTAATGTGCCCAACGGATTTCCTGGAAGATTTATTAAAGTCAGACGAGACGATAATTTATATCCTTGCGATGGATCAAAAAAATTATTTGTTTGATTAAATGCCAGCTCAAGCGGAACCGAAACCTGTTTGTAATATTTTTTGATGCAAGCATTATCTCTGCTTAAAATTTCATCAGCATCAACATAATGCCGTTCAGTTGAAACTCCGATCCTCGACAACAATGTATCAGACAACGGATAACTGTATAAAAATCCTAGTTGATCAATTTTTCTGAAAAACACGTTAGTCAATTCTTGATGTCTGGACACCTTATACTCGGCCGTTCCGTCTTTATACAAAACATCTGGCTGTTGAAGAAGAATTTCAAATCCGTAATCAGGTCGGCGATCTCTTGCTTTCATCGGAGTCATCTCTGTATTTATCGTTAAAGTCTCGCCGTTTCCGAACGCATTATACCGTGTCCAAGAAAATCTTGTGATAAGCGATTTCAGCCCGCGTTTGGTTGCCGATTGTTTTTCGAAATTCATATTTCGCACACCTGCGTAGACAATTCCGAAACTTACGAGATGTTTTTTATCTTCCTCAACTTCAACCAGCATTGGCAAACCTTTTTCATTTACCTCATCTTTTATCGGAGAGATTTTTACTGACGAAAAAATCTGAGTGTCTTTAAATTTTTCAATGCTCCGTTCCACCTTTTTTTCACTGAATAATTCACCTCGCGCCCATGTCAACCTATTCCGAATAAATTGTTCATTAATTCCTTCAAATGCCGAAATACGAGTTTCGCCAAAATTAACCTTGAGCCCCGTTATAATTTCAAGATTCAACGTTGCCGTTTTTTCTTCATAATTTATGAAAACCTTTTTCGTGATAATTTGAGGATCATAAAAACCATAATTTTTTAAATAACGAATCGTTTTTTCTATGGATTCTTTTATTGTCGGCATCGCCGCATCGCATCTTTGAAATCGTCGTTTTAAAACTTTCTGATGATATTCTTTGAAGGCAGAATTTTGATCCAAAAAATTTACGTTATAATCCAACTTAAATTGCTCTTTCGGATCTACTTTAATCAGAACTGAAACTCTGCCGTTTTTCTCTTTTATGGAATGACGAATTTTTGCATTGTAATATCCGAGAACGTGAAGAATTTTGTGCATCGTTTCTACGTCATTTTCCAAACGATCGGACAATGCGCTAATACTGTTAATAGGTTTATCTTTAAGAGCAAAAATTCGCAGTTGCGTAATTTTCGATTTGATTTCAGATTCCGAAATGATATCCGAAAGTCCTTGCAAAA
>JAFQBQ010000126.1 GCA_017416635.1 Alphaproteobacteria bacterium
TAAAGAAGAAGCCAGATACTGAACAGTTTTCTCATTTTCTGAATCCATCAACCGCATATTATCAAATTTATGAGGCTGAAATATCGGAGCGGCATAAGATTTCTCAAATGTTTGATGAGAACGATTAATATTCTTCGGAAAATTAAAAGACTCCGGGACATGAACCTCCGACTTAATCGGTTTTACATTTTCCGAAATTATTGGCGCGCTTTTCTGAAACACATTTTCATTTATCTCTGATAAACTATTTGTAGTGATTCCATCAAAATTAGACGCAGCTTTAGACGATCCACACGTCACAACGGCTTTTTTCAATTCTGAAGTCAAAAACCGCCGAACTTTTTACGAATCCTTAAATCGTACCTCTGTTTTTTGTGGTTGCGCGTTTACATCAACTTCATTAAACGGTAAATCCAAAAACAAAACTGCGACAGCAAACCGCCCTTGCGGAATCAATCCCAAATACGCCACCTTCAACGCTGCTGCGAAAATTTTATCTTTCACAAATCGATTGTTAATAAAAAAGTATTGATAATTCGACGTAGCTTTGTTGAAAGTCGGTACACCGAGAAAACCTCGCAATCTGAAATTATCTTTTTTTATATCAATTTCAAAAACGTTTTCGATAAAATCTTTTCCGAAAATATCTCTGACTCGAGTTTGAAGCTGGTCAGTTAATTTATATTCCGCTTTCTTTTTATTTCCATCGGAAAAAGAAACTTGAATATGCGGGCAAGCCAACGCGATACGATTAAAAACAGCTAAACAGGAAGAACTTTCCGATTCATCGCTCTTTAAAAATTTAAGACGAGCGGGCGTAGCGAAAAACAAATCTCGAATTTCGATCGAAGTCCCCTTTTCTCTCATTGCAATAGTTATTTCCTGTACACCACCATTTTCTGCAGACAGCACGTATGCCTCGCCGCTGTTATCGGTCGACGAAGTGATTGAAACACGAGCAATGGATACAATCGACGGCAAAGCTTCTCCACGAAATCCAAAAGTATGAATATCGAACAAATTTTCATCAGATAATTTTGAAGTCGCGTGACTTAAAATACATTTTTGTAAAGATTCTTTATCCATTCCGCATCCGTTATCGCTAACGGAAATCAGACTTTTTCCTGCATCCTGAATTTTTACATCGATACAAGTCGAGCCGGCATCAATTGAATTTTCCATTAATTCCTTAATAACAGAAGCCGGACGCTCAATAACCTCACCTGCGGCAATTTGATTGATTAAATTCTGCGACAGTATCTTAATTTCGCTCACGTTCACTATCCTTAATAGAAACTTTCGAAGACCGCTTCATCATTACATTCCTCACAATGACGATATAAAATAATCTCACTCTGTCATCGCAAGGAGTGCAGCAACATCGCAATCTCACCACGCATAGAAATTCTATCACTCAACATTAGTTTATACAATTGTAACTATATCAATTAGACTAAACAACGTGTTTCTGTCACCGAGAGAAGAAGAAAAGAATATTCCCCTGGCGTATCCAAAAATCCTCAGATATAATACTTTCAGTAAAAAATAGGAGAAAGATAAAATGAAAA